>CAYRCA010000253.1:0-6496 GCA_964422565.1 uncultured Acidobacteriota bacterium
TCCTTACGAGAAAGGCCGCGCCGCGCTCTGGACCGCCTTGGGCTGCGCGGGTGCCCCCGACGTGCCGCCCGCCGGCTGACCGCAAACCCGGGGGCAGCAGCACCAGCCAACGCAGGCGAACTGGCCGTGGGCCACTTCGTGCTCCCCTTCTTCCTCCTCCTGTCCCGGGGGGGCAAGCGGAACCGGACCGTCCTGACCCTGGCGACGGTCTGGCTTCTGGGCATGCACTACCTGGATCTCTATTGGCTGGTGATGCCGGCGCTGCCGGCCGGAGGATTCAGCCCCCATCCGGTCGACCTCCTGACCTTCATTGGTGTGGGAGGGTTGTTCCTGGCCGTTCTCGTGCGGCTGGCGATTCAGCCGGCCCTCGTGCCGACCCGGGATCCTCGGCTGGCCGAGTCGCTGTCGTTCGAGAATATCTGAAGGGTTTCGGGTTCGGAAATTCGGTTTGCCGACCGAACCCCAACCCCCGGCACACCGATGTCGGGCTTGTCCGACCCGTCCGACGTGTTGTCCGGAGACTGAGTTCCGCCAGGTCACTCCGCCGGCGCGATCCCGATCTGAGCCAGCGCTGCCGGAAGATCCTCGCCCGAGGCGGGGACGCAGTGGGGTATCCTCGCCTCCCTTACCCAGTCGCTCGCTTCGGAAGTCGCGGCCGGGCCGTCCGCCAGCCTCAGCAACTCCCGCCATTCCCCGGTCCAGCGTTCGTTGAATCGCTCCAGGTCCTCCACGCCGCTCCCGTCCTTGATGACGGCCGAGACCCGGGTCGCCAGGTCGGCGGCCTCGCGAAGGCCCAGGTTCATACTCTGGATGCCGATCGGCAGCGCCAGGTGCGCCGCGTCGCCGACAAACCACACGCGACCCGTACCGAACCGAGCCGCCAGGCGTCTTTCGAACCGAACCACCGCCGACCAGACGACCTCGACCACCTTGGGATCGAACCAGGGCGCCCGTTCCCGGATCAGCGCCTCCAGCCTGTCCTCCTCCACGTGGGGAAATGGCTCGTCGCGGAACTGAACGAACAACCGGCTCTTGAGCCGGGGATCGAGAGTCTCCTGAAGGTCGCGCAGCTCGAAGCTCCACCGAAAGCGTCCCTCCGGAAGCGGCCAGAGAACATTGGTCGTCTTCTCGTCGAGTACGATCTGGATCTCCCTCCCGGCCGGATCCAGGGTCGTGAATTCGAACACGGCGAAGTTGCTGGGCGTCCCGCTCTCGACGAAGTCGATCCCCAGGGCTCGTCGCACCAGCGACCGGTGTCCGTCCGCGCCGACGAGGAAGCGGCTTTCCATCCGCAGTTCCCGGTCCACGACCCATTCGGTTCGGCTGACGCTGTAGCCCGTCGATTCCTTGGCCAGCTTCTCAACCCGCGCCGTCACCCCGTCCCCGGTTTGCTCCAGACGGGACAGACGATGGTTCCAGTGCACTTTGACGCCCAGGCTCGACAGTCTCTCCAGCAACGCCTCCTCCAGGACCTGCTGCGGGAGGACCAGCACGTAAGGGAATTTGCCGGGCAGGCCGGACAGATTGATCTCGCCGCGCCTCCGGCCGCGACCGTAGAGTCCCAGGACCTGGACCACGTTGCCCTTCGAGAGCAGCGTCTGAGCCAGGCCCAGCCCGTCCAGCAAACGCAGAGACTCCGGATGGAGCGCCAGGGCGTAGCTCCGGGAAGCCGTCCTCCACTGCTCCTCCACCACCTCGGTCCGAACGCCGGCCCCGGCCAGCGACAGCGCGGCGAAGAGGCCGACCGGACCTGCGCCGACAACCAAAACATCGGTTTCATGCTTAACCACGATCATTTCCCTTGCATTGAAAGGGGCATTCGTTCTAAAAGAAGGAGCCTGTTCCCGCCGAGTCCGTCACGACCGATGTCCCGCGTGCGGTTTAGTGTAGCCACGGGTGGACGGGTGGTCAAGCGGGCTTCGTTCGACCGGATCCACCGTTCCGCGGTCGCGAGGTCCACGCGGGCTGTTGCCGCGACACCGAGGACTGATGGGAACTTTCGGGTCGAGTGAGCCGGGGTCGAGGCTTCACGGGGAATAGACGAAAGGAGAGGGACGACAAATGACGAGAAAGAACATCCACCCGCATCTGATCCGGGTCCTCATGCTGACAATTTTCGCCACGATGGCGCCCGTGGCCGGAGCGGGGCAGTCGGGCTACGAGAGGCATGTCCCTCAGCGGCGGCATGTGCTGGTGATCGAGGACGGTGTTGTCGTTTGCCGCCACGAGCCGGTGGCCGGGACCCGCGCCGACCGGGCGGCGCGGATCGGCGCGGCCCGTCTGATCGAGCCTCCGCTGGTGGTGCGTCACGCCGCGGCTCACTCCACCTGGGAGGTCACCTACACCGACTTCAGCCCCCAGGCCCGGGACGCATTTCAGCGGGCGGTCGAGATCTGGGCCCGGCACATCTCCTCGCCGGTGACGATCCGGGTGGAGGCCGTGTTCACCCCCCTGGGCGACTTCTTGGGTTCGGCCGGACCCGACGCTTTCTTCCGCGACGGCGCCAGCCCCATCCCTCTGCTTCGGAACAACTGGGTGCCCGCCGCGCTGGCGGACATGGTGGCGGGAGTGGATCTGGACGACGAGAGCGGCGACCCCGAGATCTACGCCGAATTCAACAGCGACTTCGACGCCTGGTATTTCGGCCTCGACGGCCTGCCGCCCTTCGAAAGCTTCGACTTCCTTACCGTGGTCCTCCACGAGTTGGGCCACGGGCTGGGTTTCATCGACTCGGTCGAACCGGCGCCCGGGGGACGGCTCGCGTGGGGATTGAACGACGGTGTCCCCGTCCCGTTCGATCGTTTGATGGTCGACAGCGAACGCCTGCAGGTGATCGTTCATGCCAGCGGGTCGCCGGAATTCACCGCCGCCATGACGAGCAACGACCTCTACTTCGACGGCCCCTCCACCTTCGAGGCCGCCGGAGACCAGCAGGTTCCACTCTATGCGCCCGCCAGCTTCTCCTTCGGGTCCAGCGTCGCCCACCTCAACGAGTTCACCTATCCGGCGCCCAGCGGACATTCGCTGATGACGCCGACGATTTTCAACGGCGAGGCCGAGCACGACCCGGGCTCGATCACCCTCGGGATACTGCGCGACATGGGCTGGAAGATCATGGAGTTGCTCCATTTCGCGCAGTTTGCCGCCGGAGGGGGCATCTCCTCCGATATCGTTCTGACCAACCCGTCTCCGGTTTGGCCGATCCCCGTGAGCCTGGCCCTCTACAACGCGGACGGGTCTCCCATCGATCCGGGAGGCGTTGTCGTTGGGGGGACGAGCGACTTCGTCCTCGCTCCGCTGACAACCCGGACGGTGTCGACGCGCAGCGCCGGGAACCTGGTCATCGGGTCGGCGGTAGTGTCGGCCGAACGCCCCATCTTCGGCGTAATTCGCTTCGACTTGGCCGGAACCGGCGTGGCGGGAGTGGGTTCGAGCGTTCCCGCCCGCGAGGTGGCCCTGCCGGTTCGCCGGAAAGGCGCTCTGAGCACCGGTGCCGCGGTGCGAAACGTCACCCTGGAGCAGATCCAGGTCGAGCTGCGGCTTCTCGGGGCGAATGGGGCGCTGGTGGGCACCGCCCTCCGCCCCCTGCATCCGGGGGCGCGGATCGCCGAGTTCATCCAGGAGCTGTTCCCCGGAGTCAACACCGCGGACTTCGAGGGCACTCTGGTCGTTCAGGCTCTGAGCGGCCGAATCGGCGCGATCGGCCTCGAGCTGGAGCCGGGCTCGCGGTTTACGACGCTGCCGGTCTCGCGGGTGCGGTCGTCGGAGTGAGGGGGAACCCGTTCCGGGTTCCGAGTTCCGAGTTCCGAGGTCTCGCGGTCCTTGCGGCCTTGCGTCGCGGCGTCTTTGCGAAACTCCGAACCCTCGAAACCCCGAAACCCCGAAACCCCCGGAACCCCGGAACCTCGGCACGCGGTAGCGTGCACGGTCGGCGTTTGCGGTCTATCCTAGGGCCATGCTGGAGTCGCTGATCGGTCATCCCGTGGCGGTTCTCTTCGCGATCGTGGCCCTCGGCTCCGCTCTCGGCTATGTCCGCGTCGCGCGCATTTCGCTCGGATCCTCCGGCGTTCTCTTCGTCGGATTACTCTTCGGCCATCTGGGGATGGCTGTGCCCGCCGACATCCAGGAGCTGGGCATCATCCTCTTCGTCTACGCCATCGGCCTGCAGGCCGGCCCCCGTTTCTTCAACCAGTTCCGTAAACGGGGAATTCTCTTCGCCAAGATCGGGATCATCGTCGTTCTGGCCGGCGCTTGCACGACCTGGATTCTGAGCGGGCTTCTGCGGATCGACGCCGGCCTGGCCCTGGGCATGTACGCCGGCGCCCTGACGAGCACCCCGGGTTTGGCGGCGGCCATGGACGTGGCCCGGGACCCCCGTGTCGGCGTCGGCTTCGGGATCGCCTATCCCTTGGGCGTTGTCGCGGTCGTTCTCCTTGTCCAGCTGCTTCCCCGCCTCCCGGGTGTCGACCTGGCCCGGGAGGAGCGGGAGCTGTCCCGGGCCGATTCCGAGGGCCGCCATCTCCAGCGTCGCCAGTTTCGCGTCGGCAATCCCGCCTGCGTCGGCAAGACGCTGGTCGAGCTTCAACTGCACCGGATGAGCGAAGTCAACGTTACCCGGGTGTCGCGGGGCGGGAAGGTCAGCCCGGTACGCCGGGAGACAACCCTGCAACGGGACGACGTCGTTCTGGCCGTGGGCCGGAAGGAGGAGCTGGACAAGCTGCGAATCCTCTTCGGGGAGGAGATCGAGGGGGAGGATATCTTCAACACCACGGACGTGGTGGCCCGGGACGTGCTCGTGTCCAACGACGCCATGGTGGGCAAGTCCCTGGCCGAGCTCCAGGTGGCCCGCACCTACGGGGTGGTCATCAGCCGCGTGTTCCGGGAGGACCTGGATTTCGTGCCCACGGGCGACTACGTGATGGAGTTGGGCGATCTGATTCGGGCGACCGGGTCCCGGGAGGAGTGCGAGAGGTTCGTTCAGATCGTTGGCCAAAGGGAGCGGCGGATTCACGAGACCAGCATCGGAGCCCTGTCGCTGGGGATGTTCCTGGGCGTCCTGCTGGCGTACAAGGAGTGGTCGCTGCCGGGGGGAGTGACTTTCCGCCTGGGGTTGGCGGGCGGCCCGCTTTTCGTCAGCCTCGCGCTGGCCCACTTCGGCCGGATTGGGCGGCTGAACGTCCGCATCCCGCGGGGCGCCAAGTATATCCTCCAGCAGCTGGGCCTGGTGCTCTTCCTCGCGGGCGCGGGAACGGCCGCCGGCGGCACCCTGGCTTCCGTCATTATTGAGTCCGGAGGCGTGCTGCTTGCGGCGGGCGCCGCGGTGACTCTCGTGTCGGCGCTGGTCGGCTTCGCCGTCAGCCGATTCGTGTTTCGGCAGGACTTTCTGACCGTCCTGGGTTCCGTCAGCGGCGCCATGACCAGCACCCCCGCCCTGGGCGCGGCCGGTGAAATCAGTGGCCGAAGCGAGGCGGTGCTGGCCTATACCGGGGTTTATCCGGTGGCGCTGATCGTTATCACGGTGGTTTGTCAGTTGCTGTATTTTTTCCTGTAGAACCGTGGGATCGGAGGGCCCCGCCCCACGCTCCCGGGAGTGCCATGATGAGGTTTGCCAAGGACTACGTCGACAACGTTCTGCGCCAGAATTTCGAGGATTTCCGAATCCTCTTCCTGGACCATCTGCTGGATATCCACTACGCCCACCTTGTCATGCTCAACCGCATCGGCATACTGAGCCCCCGGGAAGGCCGCGGCTTGGCCGACGGGCTCGATCGGATCGCCGAAACCGATCTGGGGGAGGTCGTGTACGACGGCGCCTTCGAGGACGTCTTCTGCCTGGTCGAGGAGATCCTGGCGGGGCACTGCGGAGCGGAGACCGCCGGCAGACTGCACACGGCCCGCAGCCGAAACGACATCGACGTGACCCTCTACCGGCTTCGCTGGCGGGTGGAGTTGGCGGCGGTTCAGCGGGTCGGCCTCGATCTTCGAGCGGTCCTGCTCGAAATCTGCCGGCGGGAGATCGAGACTCTTTTTCCTCTTTACACTCATGCCCAGGCCGCCCAGCCGTCGACCGTCGCCCACTATCTCCACGCCGCCGTCGAACACCTGGAGAGGGATCATGGGCGGCTGTCCCGGGCCATCTCGACTTTGAACCGCTGCCCCCTGGGCTCGTGCGCCGTGACCGGAACCGGATTCCCCATCGACCGGCATCTCACCGCCCGGTTGCTGGCTTTCGACGGTCCCACGGGGAACACTTACGGCAGTATCGGCGCCGCCGACTACGTGCTGGAGGGTGTGGCGGCCGTCATGGTGCTTCTGAACATGCTGGGCCGGGTGGTTCAGGACCTGCTGCTCTGGACGACCAGCGAGTTCAAGAAGCAGCTGCTCCACATCGCCCCCGGCGCCATGTTCACCGGCGGCAGCCGCCAGCTCGAACGCATCATGCAACGCCAGCTCGACAACCCCAAGATCGTCCAGACCGTCGATTACATCGGCTACA
>CAYRCA010000254.1:0-6480 GCA_964422565.1 uncultured Acidobacteriota bacterium
GAAACCTTCAAGGCTGTCGTCGGCCACGGAAAGAGTTCGTCCCGGGGCTTTCGATAGCCGCCACTCCAGGAAGCCCGCGCCACTGAGGGCTCCACCGGCCGTTCGCCACGTTCGCCCTCCGACACTTCCCGATGGCGACAGAGGCGTGTAGTATCGTTGGGGCGGTGGATGGCGCCGTCCACGAGGGAAATGGATCGATTAACCCGCTATCAGGTCTCCGTGTTGAGCCGGATCGCCGAGATCGGTCGGATCTGGAGTGCCGTCGCGGTGCATCTTGCCTCCTTCGAGGCGCCGGTTATCGTCATCACGAGCGCGGGTCGGGGCGAGGGCAAGACGACCATGACCGCCTTGCTGAGCGCGGTTGCGGCGCAACAGACCGGGAAGCGGGTGCTGAGCGTCGACCTGAACTGGCACCAACCATCTCTCCACTCCTGCTTCGGGCTGGAGCGCTCCTTCGACTTGAGTGCGTTCCGAAGCGATCTCGACCTCGCCGCCCAAGTTCGGCCCTCGGGCCTGGACAATTTGCGTGTGGTTCCCTCCCCTCCACCCGAGCAGACCGTGTTGCTGCCGGGTGGGGATCCCCTGGATCTCGGGCTGACGATCCTGGAACAGGCTCGCGCTCGATACGATCTGGTCCTGATCGATTCTTCCTCGATCTTTCCCACCAATCGCTTCATGATCGATCCGGTGGTTTTGGCGGCCGCCGCAGCCGGGGTGGTGCTGGTCGTGCAGACGTCGGTGACACCGCGCGAGAAGGTGAAGAAGGCGCTTTCCGCCGTGGAGGCGGTGGGCGGAACCGTGATGGGAACCATCGTCAATCAGTGGAGGAATCCGCTGGCTTAGGGGGGCTTAGGGGCGACGACAGGGGGAAGGATGCGTTTTCTTCTGAGGCGCTATCTGCTCGGAATCGCAATTCGAAGACACTACCTGTGGCTGGCCCTCTTGCCGGCGGTCTTTTACATTCCCGTCTCCGCCCTCACACCGGAGGTTTTCGTGGTCACGCAACAGTTGGCCGTCGCGGGAGAGGCACCGGTCGTGGTATCCGCCGATCCGGTCGGATTTCGGCGTTTTGACGAGGTCGCGGCCGAGGGCCGGTTCTTCGACGATTCCGCAGCGCTCCGGGATCTACGGAACAGGCTGCGACTTGAGGATCCCTTCGTTCACGACTCGGTGGAGGGCCTCACCCGGAGTTTGTCTCTGCGATTGCTGCCCGGCGACCGAGCCGAAGTGGCGTACGAGGGCGCCGATCCGCGCCTGGGACGCCGGTTGGTGGGGTTCTACTCCGGTCGGCTGGTGGCCATGTCCGAGGAAGGCAACCTGCGAGTGACGAGCCAACCGCTGCGGAGGGCTGTGGAGGCCGGAGTTCGCTCCGACTCGTCACCGGCTCGCATTCTCGGGTCGGAGAACGTCGAGGGACGCCGAAGTCTCTGGAGGCGGGAACGGGCCGCGCCCCTGGTGTGGATTGTCCTGATCTCGCTGACCGCGACCCTGGCGATTCTATGCCTGGCCGAGTGGCGGGACCCCTCCTTCAAGTCCGAGCGACAGGTCGCCCGTTATCTCGGGACTCCGATTCTAGGCTCCGTTCCCGACCTCGGCCCGCTTTCCGAACGGCTTGGCCGGACGGATCGATCGGGCTGACGGCCAGCAGTTCGTTCCAAGGTTCCGAGGTCTCGGGTCGGGGTTCCCGGGCGGGGACTGCTCACTCCCGGCCTGAATAAGGAATACACGGAACCTTCAACCAATCGAAACCTCGAAACTGAGAAACCCGCAGAGCCGCCGCGCGTGGAACGCCGGACGCCGCCCGATATTGTTCGATCCCGAACAAACCGCCGCCAATCCTCCGGCATTGAATACGCCTCGAAGAACCTTTTGTTAACGGTTTTCGTCTCTGATCGTTTGTAAGGTTGCTGAGAGGAAGCGCCGCGTCGGTTCCGGAAGGAATTTCCCTCTTCTTTTACTGGAGAAAGCGATGAGCGTCAGAATGAAAGTATACGGGTTCTTGACCCTTGTGCCGCTCTTTGCGGTGGTGGGCTACCTGCTCATCCCCTACTTCACCGCCGACGGCTCGGTATCTCGAGCGAGCACCGAGCAGGAGCACGAGAAGGAGGATATGGAGGCCACCCTTCCCGTGGAGTTGGCGCTCGCGCGCCAAGGGGAAATCTCCGCCTCCATCTCGTCGACGGCTAATCTGAGGGCCAGGCGGAAGGTCGGCGTGTCCGCCCAGACGGAGGGGATGGTCCGGGAGTTGCTCGCCGAGGAGGGGGACTTCGTCCAGAAAGGCCAGTTGCTCTGCCGCCTGGATGACACCCAGGCCCAGATCGGGCTGCAGTCGGCCCGCCAGAAGCTCGCCCAAGCCAAGCTCCAACTGGAGAAGGCGCGTATCCTGCGCGAGAAATCGGACGTGCAGGTGACCAACACCCGTGACGAGTACGAGCGGTACAGTCAGCTCTATGCGGAACGACTGGTGAGCGGGCGGGAGGTCGCCCAGGTCAAGTACCGGCTTGACGAACTCGAGCACGACCTCCGCGCCTCCAGCTCCGACGCCCGGGAGTTGACCCACCGGGTGGAGGAGCTCGAGTCGGAGATCGAGCAGTCCGTGCTCGAGATCTCCCGGACCCGGGTCGAGGCACCCTTCTCCGGATACATCACCGAGAGGGCGGTGGATCTGGGCCAGTCGGTGAGAAACCTGGACACACTCTTCCAGTTGGGCGACTTTTCTCCGCTGCAGGCCGACATCTTCGTCTCGGAGCGCGACGCCTCGACGATCACCGTCGGCCAGGCGGCCACCGTCTACTCGGGCGTTGACGCCGGCATGGGCGTCGAGGGCCGTGTGGCCCGGATCAGTCCGGTAGTCGATCGGTCGACGGGAACGGTCAAGGTCACGATCGAGCTGCGGCGGGGGAACGAGCTTTTCAAGCCGGGTGCCTTCGTCCGCGTGGACGTCCGAACCGACACACGCGACGGCAGTGTCCTGATACCAAAACGCGCGGTCGTGGAGGAGGACGGAGAGAAGTTCGTCTTCGTCGCCCATGAGGACACGGTGAGGCGCATCCGAATCGAACTGGGATACCAGAGCGGCGGGGATGTCGAGATAGTCAGAGGCGTCTCCGCCGGAGATTCGGTGGTCGTGGCCGGACAGGGCGCCTTGAAGGACGGCAGCAGAATCAGGCTGATCGAGGGGGTCGCCATCTGAGGAGCGGTCACGGGTCCGAGACGCCCGGAATCTGGGAACGGCCCCGCGCCACCCATGCTCCCTTTCGGTTGAATGGGGTGTATCGCCATGAGTCTCGTTAAGTCATCCATCCAGCGGCCGGTGACCGTTTCCATGTTTGTCGCCGCGGTCATCCTGTTCGGCGTTGTCTCCCTCGACCGTCTGGCCCTCAATCTGCTCCCCGACATCTCCTACCCGTCGCTGACGATTCAGACGGACTACGAGGACGCGGCGCCCGAGGAGATCGAGGCGCTGATCACCCAGCCCGTCGAGGAGGCGGTCGGCGTGGTCTCGGGCCTGACCAAGATGAACTCCATCTCGCGCTCGGGCCAGTCCGAGGTCGTTCTCGAGTTCGCCTGGGCTACCGACATGGACATCGCCAGTCTCGAAGTCCGTGAGAAGCTGGACTTCGTGAGCCTCCCACGCGACGCCGACAAGCCCATCATCCTCCGGTTCGATCCCACGCACGACCCCATCATGCGGATTCGGGTCTCGGGCGACTTGAGTCTGGCCGGCCTCCGCTACCTGGCCGAGAAGGAGTTGAAGAAGTATCTCGAATCGACGGCCGGCGTGGCCGCGATCAAAGTGATCGGCGGACTCGAGGAGCAGATTCGAGTCGAAGTGGATGAGAAGAGGCTGGCCGAGCTCGGGATTCCCATTACCGAAGTGACGGAGGTCCTGCGCCAAGAGAACCTCAACCAGGCGACCGGAAGCCTCTACGACCAGGATGCCAATTATCTGGTGCGGATGTTGAATCGGTTCCGCACGGTGGAGGAGATCCGGAACGTCATCATCCGGGATCGACAGGGCCGCATGGTGGTCCTGGGGGATGTCGCCCAGGTCCGGCGGGGGACCAAGGACCGGGAGATCATCGCCCGTCTCGACGGAAAGGAAGCCGTCGAGATGGCAGTCTACAAAGAGGGGGACGCCAATACGGTGACGGTCGCCCGCGCCGTCATCCGCCAGCTTCAGGGGCTCGAAAGGAACAAGCGCTTCCCCGATGGAGTCGGCTATCAGATCGTTTCCAATCAGGCGGAATTCATCGAGCAATCGGTGGCTAACGTCCTTTCCGCAGCCATTTTCGGCGGGATTCTGGCGGTCATCATCCTGTTCGTGTTCCTGAAGGACCTGCGCAGCACTCTGACGATCGGTTTCTCCATACCCGTGTCGATCATGGCCACCTTCGCCCTCATGTACCAGACCGGCATCAGCCTCAACATCATGTCGCTGGGAGGTGTCGCCCTGGGGGTGGGCATGCTGGTCGACAACTCGATCGTCGTGCTCGAGGCCATCGATCGACACCGCCGGCGAGGCATCGCCCTGGTCCAGGCCGTCTACCAGGGGACCACCGAGGTCAGCCGCGCCGTGACCGCGTCCACCCTCACCACGGTGGCGGTTTTCGTTCCCCTGATCTTCGTGGAGGGTATCGCCGGCCAGTTGTTCAAGGATCAGGCCCTGACCATCACCTACGCCCTCCTGGCGTCTTTGCTGGTCGCCCTGGCGTTCATCCCCATGATCCTGGCCAGGACGACTCGCCCCGCCGCCGGCGAACCGGAGGCCGCGCCCGTCGCCCCGCCCTCCGACGAGCTCGGGCGCTTTCGCAGGATCCACCGGAGGACTGGATTCGCCCTCCGACGCGCGGCTCGATTCCTGCTTGTGGACGTCGTCACCGTGGTGCTTGCCGATGTCCGACGGCTGCTGCGCCTCGTCGGGCGCGCGATCAATCGAGCGATCACGCCCGCTCTCGAGGCTTTCGACCGCGCCTTCTCCCGGCTGGCCGAGGGATACTACCCGGCCATGTTGCGGTGGGCGTTGGGGAACAAAGTGTTCGTCTTCGCCCTCGCCCTTCTTGCGGGCGCCGGCGCCCTGGCACTTTCGGGCCGGCTCGGCGCCGAGCTGATCCCCCCGCTGACCCAGGGCGAGTTCGCCTTCGAGATCCAGCTCCCCGAAGGAAGACCGTTGCACCAGACCGACCAAGTCATGTCCGAAATCGAAAGGAAGGTCTCCGCGTATCCCGAGGTGGCCACCGTCTTCTCCAGCGTCGGCGGGAGCACCGAGAATCAGTTCGCCCTTAACGCCATCCGGGAGAACCAGGCCCAACTGTACGTGGTCATGAGAGACCGGCGCGATCAGGAGGCCGAGGCGCGGGTCATCGACCGGATCCGCCTCGAACTGGGGACCTTCCCCGAGGTCGCCTACCAGTTCGAGCGGCCCACCCTCTTCACCTTTCGGACCCCGGTCGAAGTGGAGATCTACTCGTACAACCTCTCGGCCCTGCGAAGTGTGGCCGAGAGGGTGGCTGCGGAGTTGGGCGGCATTCCGGGTCTGACCGACATTAAGTCCACCACTCAGCCGGGTGATCCCGAGATTCACGTCTACTTCGAGCGGGATCGTCTGGCCCGGCTCGGCCTCGAGGAAAACCAGATCTCCGCGATCCTGCGCAACAAGATCCGGGGAGACGTGGCCAGCCGCTTTCGAGACGACGACAAGCAGATCGACATCATGGTCCGGGTGGACGAGATGGATCGTCGGACGGTGGAGGATCTGAGGAACCTCGCGATCAACGTCCCCCAGTCGGGAGGCGGCCGATTCGGCGGTCCAGCCCAGGGGGCCGGCGAGGAGGGGGAATCCGTTGGCGCGACGGTGGTCCCGATCCGTCTGGGAGCGGTGGCGGACATCCGGTTGGACCGGGGACCCAGCGAGATCCGGCGGATTCGGGGTCAGAGGGCGGCGGTTGTATCGGCCAACCTGACGGGCCGGGATCTGACGTCGGTCTCTCGGGATATCCGCGAGCGGCTTCACACCATCAGCTCCGAGATCCCCGCCAATACGATGGTCGTGTTGGCTGGCCAGAATGAGGAGTTGCAGGCCTCCTATCGGAGCCTTGTCTTCGCATTCGCTTTGGCTGTTTTTCTGGTCTATCTGGTAATGGCCTCGCAGTTCGAGTCCTTCGTCCACCCCTTCATCATCATATTCTGCGTGCCCCTGGCGGTGATCGGCGTGATTTTCTCCCTCTGGGTGACGGGTAAGACGATCAGCGTCATGGTCTTCCTCGGTGTGATCATCCTGGCGGGGATCGTGGTCAACAATGCCATCGTGCTGATCGACTACACGAATCAATTGCGCGCCCAGGGTCTGGCCAGGAGGGAGGCACTGCTGGAGGCCGGAAGGGTTCGTCTGCGCCCGATCGTGATGACGACCCTGACCACTGTGCTGGGTCTGGTACCCATGTCTCTGGGGTGGGGTGAGGGCGCGGAGGTTCGCGCCCC
>CAYRCA010000255.1:0-6452 GCA_964422565.1 uncultured Acidobacteriota bacterium
AGGCCAGCGGGCAAATCGTACCGCCGGCGGCCCGCCGGCAGCATCCAGCGAGCAACGTACCGCCGGCGGCCCGCCGGCAGCAGTGGCCGGCGGGTCGGTGTTCGGCGGCCAGAGATGAGAAGGGAAAACGAAAGCGGGAAGGAGGGTCGAAATCTGAATCGGCGGAAGTTCTTGGAAACCGGAGTGGTTGCGGCGGGCGCGGCGATCGCGGCGTGTCGTCGCCCGGAGAACGGGGAGAGCGTGGCGAGGGTCATGACGGCGACCGGCCCGATCGCGCCGGAGGCGATGGGATTTACCCTGCCCCACGAGCACGTGCTGGTGGACTTCATCGGCGCGGAGCAAGTCGGCCGACACCGCTACGACCCGGATGAGGCGTTTTCGGTGATCCTGCCCTACCTTCGACGGGCGAAGGCCTTCGGCTGCGATACTTTCGTCGAGTGTACGCCGGCCTATATCGGCCGCGACGCGGCGCTGGTCAAACGCCTTTCCGAAGCGAGCGGCCTTCGGATCCTGACGAACACGGGCTATTACGGGGCGGCGGACGACCGGTTCGTTCCGGCGCACGCCTACGACGAATCCGCGGATCAGTTGGCGGGCCGATGGGCGGCGGAATGGCGCGACGGAATCGAGGGAACCGGAGTGCGGCCGGGTTTCATCAAGATCGGCGTGGATGCGGGATCGCTGTCGGAGATCGACGAAAAGCTCGTCCGGGCGGCGGCGCGCACCCATCTCCGGACGGGCCTGACGGTGATGTCGCACACCGGGCCCGCCACACCCGCGCGGGAGCAACTCGCGGTGCTCCGCGAGGAGGGGGTTCATCCGAGCGCCTGGATCTGGACCCACGCGCAGAACGAGCGCGACAACGCCCATCATCGGGCGGCGGCCGAGGAAGGGGCCTGGATCGCCTTCGACGGGATCCACCGGCGGGAGCTCGACCGCGACCGGGCGCATCTTCGGGCGATGAAGGATGACGGTTTGCTGGACCGCGTCCTCATCTCCCACGACGCGGGCTGGTATTCCCCGGGGGAGCTCGACGGCGGCGATTTCCGCCCCTTCATCGATCTCTTCGAGTCGTTCCTCCCGGCGCTCGAGGACGACGGGTTCACGAAGGAGGAGATCCGTTTGCTGACGGTGGAGAATCCCGCGCGGGCCTTCGCGATCCGGGTGCGGCCGACGGAGACCCCGCATTAAGGGGTGAGAAGTGTCCAGGGAAGACCGGCTATCTTCTCGAAGTGGGCATCGAAAGTTACGAGGTTTCCCGAGCAGTCGAGGGTGGCTGCGGCAATCCAGTGTCCCGCTCGAAGGCGGGAAAAGGCCGATGTGTCCAGGACGAGTCGCTGAGGCCGCTCAAACTCAACGCCAAAGCTCATCGTCGATGACCCTCTGCGAGGCCAGCGCCTCCTCGAACTCCAGGAGATCCTGCTCTGTCCAGGTCACGTAGCGCTTCAGGCGCTCTCGGCGTCTGTCCACGCCGACGGCTGCTTCCAGGATCTCCAGGATCAGCCTGTTAACACTCTTCCCTTGGGTCTTGGAAAGCGTCTCCAATCGACGCCCTACCTCCTCGGAGACTCCCCGGACCGTCAATTGCCTGGTCATGCATGCATGATAGCAAGAATACGCAGGCATGAGATCATTCGAGCCTCTTCACTCTCGGAAGACGGAGGTTCGGGACGCGCCGGAAGAGCCGGAGGTTCCCGGTCACCAGCGTACCGACGACCGAGGAGAAAGGTACAGGACCGGCCGGGTCAGCCAAGCAATTCAAAGGGGGCGATGGATCCGGCCGCGCGGTCGAAGGTGACCGTTGAGGCGCAACCGGCCGCACGGTTCCTGGCCCCGATGAGGCAATCGGCAAAATCGGCGGTTGCGCCTGCGTAGGTCTCGAGCGCCTGGAATGCGAGGTCCTTTTCCTCCACTTCGAATTGACGGGCCAGGAGGATCTTATCCAGCACTTCGGACACCTCGGTTCTGCGGAAGCGGTAGGCCTTCGTGAGAACCCACACCAGTTCGCACAGAACAATCTGGTTGACGAACAGGGTTTCGCCTCGATCGAGCGCCTCCGCGACGAATCGGTCGGCGAGGGCCTTTTCCGCGTCGTCATCCCGAATCAGGTACCGCACAAGCACGTTGGTATCGAGGCCTTTCATCGGGCGCGGATCCCTTGGGCGGCGCCGGCGGCGATGGCGTCGTCCATATCTTCGAGAGTCACCCGGCGGGGCTCCCGCGGAATGAGGATGCCGCACAGGTCGCGCACATCCACGCTCACCGGCTTGACGGTCAGGGTGCCGTCGGAGCGGACGATGAAATCGATCTTCGTGCCCGGGTGGAGCCTGAACTTGTCCCGGATCGATTTGGGGATGGTGGTCTGTCCCTTACTGGTCACGGTGGCGGTCGGCATTCTTGTTTCCTTACTTTTCTAACTTTTCCTACTCGATAGTAAGGGGCCGCTGCTCGAAAGTCAATCTCCCGTTCGACGGGCCATCAACCTCCGTTTATGCGCCACCTGATCGAAGACGAAACCCATGCGGGAGCCCGCCGCCGCGAACCGGGCCCGGGTGTCTCCATTCGGCGGACATACCTTGGGCACGGCTCGCTATTCGCGACGCCGGACAATGGAAAAACAAACGGAAGGAGGCGTTGCCGGGTTCCCGGTGTGTATGATAGATGTGTATGTGCATGGGAGGCAATCAGTGAGTCGTGTCCAGGTTGTGTTGAGCGAAATCGAGCGTGAAGAATTCCGTCGGGCGGCCGCGCGGGAAGGCCTGTCGATGAGCGAGTTTCTTCGCCGGGCGGCCCGCGATCGTTTGGCCGCACTTGCTCCTAAGAAGCTCTCCACGGCCGAGGATTTGGAGGCTTTCTTTCGCGAGTGCGACCGGCGGCAGAAAGGCCTCGAACCGGATTGGGAGCAACATCGGGCCGTCATCGAGGAATCAAAGGTGGCCGGGAAACCAACCACGTGATCTTTGTCGACACCAACGTCATCATCTACGCCGTAGGGCGCAGGCACCCGTTGCGCTCCGAGGCGCGAGCCTTCTTCAAGGCGGCCATCGTCAAGAGCCCCAACCCCCTTTTGCAGTTCCGCCGAAGTCCTCCAGGAACTTCTCCATGCCTACATTCCGGTCCGCCGTTGGGAGACGCTCGACGCCGCACTCACTCTCGCCAGGGGCTGCATTCCGACGGTGTTTCCGCTTGACTCGGAAGACGTGCGGACGGCACGGGTCTTCGCCGACAACTACCCGGAGTTGGGAGCCCGCGATCTGATCCACCTGGCGGTCTGTCGCCGCTACGACGTAGGCGAGATCAAGACCTTCGATCGCCCTCTCGCGGCCGCATTCCAGCGCTCGTCGTAATTCGGGTTCGAGGTCGTCCGGAAGGTTGCCTGCCGTTGTCCGCCGAGACCCCACGGGAACGGCCCTGGGGGCACCCAACCCATCCCGGACTGGATCGTGCCGGATTTCCCGCAATCGCCGACCGCCGGACTCGGAGTTGGGAACTCGGAACGGGGAACGGAAATCTTTATCCTTGCAGGACGAAGAGAAGGAAAGTGCCGGAGGCGGGATTTGAACCCGCACACCCTTTCGGGCGCCACCCCCTCAAGATGGTGTGTCTGCCATATTCCACCACTCCGGCACAAAATCTACCGCGAGCCGTCGTCCTCGGCCGGGTCCGCGGGGGGCGTTGTCGGAACCGCCGGAGCGGTTTCGGTCGGACTCGCCGGCGGAGCGGCGCGATCCATGATCGTCGTGCCCCGCTCCTGCGTATAGAGAATCGCCAGGCCGAGGGAGGTGAGCATGAACGTGACGGCACAAATCGCGGTCGCTTTGGTCAAAATCGTCGCCGCCCCCCGGGAGCCGAACGCCGTCTGGCTGGTGGCGCCCCCGAAGGTCGAGGCGAGATCTCCGGCCTTGCCCGATTGCAGCAGGATCACCAGAATCAGGATCGCCGCCACAACGATATGTAGTATCAAGAGCAGAACAAACATTTGCGCGCCTTCAGAATCTTACGATTCGGGAAAAGGATTCGGCGTCCAGACTCGCCCCGCCGACCAGCGCCCCGTCGATGTCGGGTTGCGCCATCAGTTCGGCGATGTTCGCCGGCTTCACACTCCCACCATATAGGATGCGAAGCGCCTGCGAGAGTTCCCCCGAGAAGGTCTCGCCAAGCCAGTCCCGTATCATGGAATGAACTTCCCCGGCGATTTCGGGAGTCGCCGTTCGTCCGGTTCCAATGGCCCAAACCGGCTCGTAAGCGACGATGATACGGGATACCGCATCCCCTGTCAATTCGCCGAGACCCCGCCCCATCTGGCCCAGAACCACCTCTCGGACCCTTCCGGATTCCCTTTCCTCGAGCGTCTCGCCGACGCAGAATATGGGGATCAGCGGCGTCGCGACGACCCGCGCCAACTTCCGGGCGATCGTCTCGTCACTCTCGCCAAAGACCTGGCGGCGCTCCGAGTGTCCCAGGATGACGAAGCGGCAACGGCAGTCCAGCAGCATTCCCGGAGAGATCTCCCCCGTGTAGGCGCCTTCCTCCTCCCAGTGAGCGTTCTGGGCCCCCAACCGGATCGTCGATCCCTCCAACGCCGCGGCCGCCGCCGCCAAGCCTGTGAAAGGGGGACAGATCACTACCTCCGCCGCCTCGTATCCGTCGACTTCCCGGCGCAAGGCCCGGATCGTATCCGCCACCTCGGACCGCGTCTTGTACATCTTCCAGTTGCCGGCGATGACCGGTTTTCGTGCCATTCCTACTTGTCCGTGAGAATCGCGATCCCGGGAAGTTCCTTGCCCGCCAGGAACTCCAGTGAGGCCCCGCCACCGGTGGAGATATGGGAAATCCGGTCGGCCACGCCCGCCTTCCTGACGGCCGAAATCGAGTCGCCGCCGCCGATCACGGAGAAGGCGCGGCTTGCGGCCACGGCTTCGGCGACGTCCAGCGTCCCCCGGGCGAACCGATCCATCTCGAAGACCCCCAGAGGGCCGTTCCAGATCACCGTCCCGGCCTCCCGGATCCGAGCCCTGAAAGCCGATACCGCCCGCGGACCCACGTCGAGACCCATCCAGTCGGGAGGAATCTCGTCCGAGCCGACCACCCGCGTCTCCACGCCCTCCTCGAGCCGGGGGGCGACGACAACATCCGCCGGGAGGACCAACTCGACCCCCCGCCGGGCCGCCTCCTCGATCAGTCCCTTCGCGACCTCGATCTTGTCCTCCTCCAACAGGGACCGGCCGATCTCCTTACCCTGGGCCTTCAGGAACGTGAAGGCCATGCCGCCGCCCAGCAGAATCCGGTCCGCCAGCCCGAGGAAGTTCTCAATGACTTCGATCTTGTCCGAGACTTTGGCGCCCCCGAAAATGGCCACCACCGGCTTCTCGGCGCCGTAGAGGACGCGCGTCAGGGCTTCGAGTTCCTTGTCGATGAGGAGCCCCGCCGCCCCTCTTCCCAGGAACCGGGGAACTCCCACGGTGGACGCGTGGGCGCGGTGAGCCGATCCAAAGGCGTCGTTGATGTACTCGTCGGCCACGGAGGCCAGTCGCCGGGAGAAGTCGGGATCGTTCTTCGTCTCCCCGACGTGGAAGCGTACGTTCTCCAGCACCAACACCCGCCCCGGGCCCAGTCGATCCACCGCCGCGGAGACTTCCTCGCCGACGCAGTCTCCCACAAAGGCCACCTCCTCGCCCAGCAGATGACCGACCCGGCGGGCCACCGGCCGGAGAGAAAACTCGGGACTCGGTTCCCCTTTGGGCCGCCCCAGATGGGAAGTGAGGATCAGTCGGGCGCCCGCCTCCCGGGCCAGGCGGATCGTGGGCAGCGCCGCCTGAATGCGGGTGTCGTCGGTGACCTCGCCGTCCTTGATGGGGACGTTGAAGTCAACGCGCACAAAGACTCGTTTCCCCTCCAGGCTCAAATCCCGGACGGACAGCTTCGACATCTCCTTGCCCATGGGCTCGCCTACAGCCTTTCTCCAATGAACTTCGCGAGGTCGAAAATGCGGCACGAATAACCCCACTCGTTGTCGTACCAGGAAAGCACTTTCACCATGTTCGACTCGATCGTCTTGGTAACCAGAGAGTCGAAGATCGAGGAATGCGGGTTTTTCACGAAGTCCACCGAGACCAGTGGTTCATCGCAGTACTGCAGAATCCCGCGAAGGGGACCCTCGGCCGCCGATTTCATCGCCGCGTTGACCTCGTCGACGCCGACGGTCGTCCTCAGCACAGCCGTCAGGTCCACCACCGAAACGGCGGGAGTGGGAACGCGGATGGCGAAGCCGTCCAGCTTGCCGTTCAGGTCGGGCAGCACCAGACCGACGGCGGCGGCGGCACCCGTCGTGGTCGGAATCATCGAGATTGCGGCCGCCCGCGCCCGGCGCAGGTCCTTGTGGGGCAGGTCGAGAATGCGCTGGTCGTTGGTGTAGCTGTGAATGGTGGTCATCAGCCCCTTCTCGATCCCGA
>CAYRCA010000256.1:0-6438 GCA_964422565.1 uncultured Acidobacteriota bacterium
CCACCAGCGACCGTACCCGAACACCGGAATGGCACCGCTGGCGCCGAAGACGTACACGCTTTGACTGCTCGGGCCCAGGAGGGACATTCCGCCCGTTCGAACGTCGGAGGGGTAAAAGAGTATCGTGTGAGCCAGCGTCAGGACGTAGAGCCCGATGCAGCCCCAGAGCACGATCCGCATGAAGCCGAGGTCGTGCCCCAGCCGCTGGGCCAGGGGAGCGTAGCCCCACAGGCCCGGATTCCAGGTTCCACAGATGTAACACCGCTCGTCATTGACACCGACCAGGCGTTTGCACGAACGGCACACGACGGAACCGCTTGTCCTTCTACCGAACATTCCGGCACTCTCCCGGACTGGAGCCCAACCAGCCGACCCGCCGGCCGCCTGGGCGGCCCGCCGTCGGGCGAGGTGGGCTCCGCCTCAAACCACTTCTCCGGCGATCCGACGCGACCGCGCGTTCTCACCCCTTTCCAGCACCTCGGTCCGGTCTCCTCGGCCCACCACCACGGTGTGGGCGAGGTCGATGAACAGTCCATGCTCCACCACGCCCGTCAAATGGGTCAGGGCGTCGGAGAGTGCCTCGGGCCCGCCGATGCTCCCGAAGCGGCAGTCCAGAATGAAGTTGTTCTCAGAGGTTCGGAAGGGCCGTCCCGACGGGGTGTGCCTGAGTCCGACCTCGGCTCCCAGTTCGCGAATCTGATCGGCGATGATCTGCCAGCCGAAGGCGATGACCTCCACCGCCAAAGGGAATGCGCCGAGGGCGGAGACCAGCTTCCGCGAGTCGCCGATGATCACCAGCCGCTCCGTCACCGAGGCGACGATCTTCTCCCGCAGGAGAGCGCCGCCCCCTCCCTTGATCAAGTTGAGCTCGAAGTCGATTTCGTCCGCTCCGTCCACCGTCAGGTCGAGTCTTCTCAGCTCGCTGAAATCCTCCAGCGGAATGCCGACCCTGCGCGCCAGAGACTGGGTCTTCAACGATGTCGGGATGGCGCGGACGCGGAGGCCGTTCCGGACCAGTTCGCCCAGCATGGTGACGAAATACCGGGCCGTCGATCCGCTGCCCAACCCCACCGCCATGCCGTCGCGCACGAACTCCAAGCTCCGTCGGGCCGCAAGCAGCTTTTCCTGTTCGAAGTCCGGCATCGTCCTCAACTGGTTTACTCCACGCCTCGCGGTCTGTCAATCGACACCTGTGGTGGCCGCGCCTTGCCGCCCGGAAGGCGGGAAAAGCGTATTCTAACCCAGAACGCGGGCGGGCAGAGGCGCCGCTCGCCCGAGCCCCGCCGATCGCTGGCCGCCGTACGACCTGTCCGACGTGTCGACAAGGGCGGCGCTCCGAGGTCGACGGTGGCTGGATTATACTGGAGGGTGGCCGGCGCAAGTAGCTTGGTGTGAAAGCGGCCGGCCCGGCGCGAGATGGTGAGGAGACGGGATGAGCCAACCCTATCAGGCGGTCGTGGTGGTATCCTTTGGGGGTCCCGAGAGCCGGGAAGAGGTGATTCCGTTTCTCGAGAACGTGCTTCGAGGCCGCGATGTTTCCCGGGAACGGATGCTCGAGGTGGCGGAGCACTACTACCATTTCGACGGACGAAGCCCCATCAACGACCAGAACCGGGCTCTCGTCGCCTCGCTGGAGCGGGAGTTGACCGCGAGGGGCCCCCGGTTGCCCGTCTATTGGGGGAATCGGAACTGGCATCCGCTGCTGGTCGAGACCCTGCGACGCATGGCCGAGGACGGCGTCACCCGGGCGCTGGCCTTCGTCACCTCGGCCTACAGCAGTTACTCGGGGTGCCGGCAGTACCGGGAGGACATCATGCGGGCCCGATCGGGACTCGGATCGCGGGCTCCCAGAATCGACAAGTTGCGGGTCTTCTACAACCATCCCGGATTCATCGAGGCCAACGCCGACTCGGTGAGGCGGGCCTATGAGAGGCTTCCGGAGTCGGAGCGGGGCGAGGCCCTCCTGCTGTTCTCGGCCCACAGCATTCCCCTCTCCATGGCGGAGAACAGCCGCTATGAGGAGCAACTGAGGGAGGCGTGCCGACTCGTGGCCGCCGCCGCCGGTCGAGGGAGTTGGCGACTCGTCTACCAGAGCCGCAGCGGGCCGCCGCGGCAACCCTGGCTCGAACCGGACGTGGGGGACTACCTGGAACAACTCGCGAGCGAAGGGATTCGCGGCGCGGTCATATCCCCCATCGGATTCGTTTCCGACCATATGGAGGTTCTGTACGATCTGGATACGGAGGTCCGGGAGCGATGCGAGGAGCTGGGCATCCGGATGGTCCGGGCGGCTACCGCCGGAGCCCACCCGGCCTTCGTCGGCATGATTCGAGAGCTGATCCTGGAGCGGATGAACCAGAGTCCGATTCGCCGCTACCTGGGTGACCACGGGGCGAGCCACGACTTCTGTCCCGTCGATTGCTGTCCGTCGCGTTGACTTCTCCGCCATGTCTGTTGCGATCCAGAGAATGACCGAGGCGGATCTGGAGTCTGTCGGTCGGATCGAGGAGATCTGCTTTTCCTCACCCTGGTCCGCACAGACTTTCCGGCTGGCCTTGGGCGAGCCCTCCGTTTCGTGCCTCGTGGCGCGATTCGAGGGCGAGGTGGTGGGGTACGCGATCATCCGGTTGCACGGTCGGCAGCTGCTGGTCGCCAACCTGGCGGTGACACCCGACTTTCAGGGGCGGGGCTTGGGCCGCGCTCTGCTTCGCGCGGCGCTGGGGCTGGGAATACGGGGTGGGGCGTCCTGGGCCGTTCTCGACGTTCGTGAGTCGAACGAGCGGGCGATCCGCCTTTACTCGGCGTCCGGCTTCCACGCTATCGGAAAGCGCCGGGGCTATTACTCGGACCCTCCCGAGGACTCCATCGTAATGAAGAGGGCGCTGATCCCCCATTCCCCGTCCACCCCGGAGCCGTAGATGCGGGCGCACGGAACGTCGCTCGATCGGCTCGGCGGAAAGTCGGGCAGGTGGACTTGAAGGCGTTGAACGACGCCGCGGGGGCCCCGCCGCGCGGGGACCTGGCGCGACTCCGGTCAACCCCGCCCTATCCGGACCCCTCGGCCTCCGGCTTTCGGAGAACGCCCAGGAAGTCGCGGTACCGAGAGCGAACCTCGATGAAGTCGGGACGCTCCAGAAGCAGTTCGGCGGCGATCTGCCGGACTTCGCCGTCCTCGCGGGTGGAGATGGAACCGTCGGCGGCGCTCACGGCGAAGAGGCAGTCGAGCAACTCCATCTTCTGCTCGCGGGTGGCGAGATCCTTGAACTCCCGGGCGACCAGGAAGTTCTCGACATGCCCGAAGAGCCGGTTCTGGCGTTTCGCGATCTCCACGGTCATGACGGCCTGCTCCCGGGGCAGGTGCCCCTTTTCCATGACGATCCGCTCCATCTCGGCGCTTTCCCGATCGCTGATGTCGAGGTCGGCGTGGGCGACGCGGCCGAGCAGGTAGGCGAAGGCGGCGATGTAGCGCGCGCGGTTCGGGTCCATCTCCTCCAGACGGCGGGCGATCTTGCGGATGCTCTCCACCTCAACGGGGTCCGAGGTTTCGGGTCCGGTCGAGAGACCGAGAAAGTCAAGAATGCTCATGGATCCTTTCCTGGGTTCCGTCCCATGCCGTCGCCGGGTCGACGTTCGCGAGATCGCCGCGGGCCTCGCCCGGGAAGCGCACCGCGGAGGCTTGCCTCACTTCTCTCGAGGCCGCGGCTCCCGGCGCAGCAGAACGTAAGTGGCGCCGATCCCTCCGTCGGTCGGCGGGGCCGAGGAGAAAGCCACGACGAATCGGGCGAACCGACGCATCGAGAGCCACTGGGGGAGGCGCTGTTTCAGCACTCCCTCCTGGTTCCTGGAGTTGTTTCCCTTTCCATGCACGATCCGGACGCAGCGGAGGTTTCTCCGGCGACAGTCATGCAGGAATCCCTCAAGATCGGCGAAAGCCTCCGACTGGGTGCGCCCGTGGAGGTCGAGCTGGGCCTGTACGGAGAATCCCCCTTTGCGCAGTTTGCCAAGCAGGGCGCGGTTGTGCCGCTCGGAGCCGCCCTCCTGATAACCCGGATGAAAGGACCAGTCGAAGGCGGTTCTGCCCTCGATAAAGTCCGTCAGCAGTCTTCGCCCGTCGTCCGTTGCGTCGTTTCGGCGAGTCGGGCGGCAACCGTTGAGGCGGCGGATTCTCGGTTTCACGGTCAGGCGCCTGACTCCCGACATCGCCTCGGTCAGGAGCTGGTCTTCGTCCCGGGCGTCGGCGTGGGGGATCTCGGGGGGATTGAGCTTCTGGGCGGGGCCGAATGATCTCGACATGAGCCACCTGCCTTTCTCCAAGGAATCGATACGGTATCGGCACCCTTGGGAGACTGTGTTCGTTCTGATTAGAGAGTATACCAAGGGTATGCGGATTCGGGGCGGGGGTCCGGGCGCCCCGAGCCGGTATCCCGAGCTGGTATACTCGATCAGTCTGGTCTTGGGGGAGTTCGATGAGGGGAAAGGAGAAGGCTCTGGAGGAACGGATCAAGGTTACCGGGATTCCCAAGTACATTCCTGCCGAGATCGCCGAGGACTGCCGAACTCGCATCGCGGAGGCGGTGAACGATCTCCTCTACCGCTCCGGCATGAAGAAGATCGCTCTCAACGTCGGTGCCGGGAACGGTGACGCGCCGGAGGGGGCGACTGGATCAGCCGCGCGGGGAGGCCCCTCGAGCGACGAGATGACCATCGAGGAGCGGGCCCGTCAGTACCGGAGCCGCGCTCCCCTTTTCGCTTTCGATTTCCTGGTGGTGCCAGCCGACGTCCACGAGAGCCTTCTGGCCGCGGTCGAACTCGTTCTTCTCGAGGAGACCGTCTTCGACACCTGGAACCTTCGGTCCATCGAACCCTTTCCCCGGGCCGCCCTGAATTTCCACGGGCATCCGGGTACCGGCAAGACCTTGGCCGCCCATGCCGTGGCCGCCTACCTGAACAAGCCGATACTGATGGCCAGTTACGCGCAGATCGAAAGCAAGTACGTGGGCGACGGCTCCAAGAACGTCGAGGCGGTGTTCTTCGCCGCCGAGCGTGACGGCGCCGTCCTGTTCGTCGACGAGGCCGACTCCCTGCTGTCGCGTCGCCTCACGGATGTCACCCAGGGTGCGGAACAGGCCATCAACTCCATGCGGAGTCAGTTGCTGATCTGCTTGGAGAACTATCGGGGTGTGGTCATCTTCTCCACCAACCTCGTGGAGAATTACGATCGGGCCTTCGACACCCGTATGCGGCACATCCAGTTCCCCATGCCGGACCGCGATTCGCGCCGGCTCATCTGGGCCCGGCATCTGCCGAAGGAATTGCCGGTGGCCGACGACGTGTCGCCGGACCTGTTGGCCGACCTGGACGACATCTGTGGAAGAGACATCAAGAACGCCGTCATCGACGCGGCCCTGAGGGCCGCCCGCAGCCAAAAGAATCGTGTCGAGCAGCGGGATCTCGTGCAGGCCGTCCAACGGATCAAGGCGGCGCGAATCAAGAGCTAGGCCGGTCTCGGCGCATCACATCGGCCACTTTCCTCGAAAGCGACTCGATACTGAAGGGTTTCTGGAGAAAGGGGATACCCTCCTCGACGATGCCGTGATGGGCGATCACGTCCTCGGTGTAGCCCGACATGTAGAGCACCCTCAGTTCGGGACGCTCGGCGCGCAGCCGGTGGAACAACTCCTTGCCGTTCATGTTGGGCATGATCACGTCGGTCAGGAGAAGATGGATTTCGGTCTTGAATTTCTCCGAGGCGACCAGAGCGTCGCCGCCGCTGGGTGCCTCCACCACCCGGTAACCGGCCGAGGCGAGAACCTTTTGGGCCAGGCTTCGAACCATTTCCTCGTCCTCGACCAGGAGAATGGTGCCCCGCCCCCTCGGAAGCCGATCCTTCACCGGTGCGGGTTCGACCGGAGGCTTGCCGCGGGCGCCGGGGAAGAATACCTCGAACTGCGCGCCTTCGCCCGGAGCGGATTGAACGTTGATAGCCCCGCGGTTCTGGGTCACAATCCCGTAGACGGTCGCCAGGCCGAGGCCGGTGCCCTTGCCCTTCTCTTTCGTGGTGAAGAACGGCTCGAAGATGCGTTTCCGGGTGCTCTCATCCATACCCTCGCCATCGTCCCTCACGGTCAAGCACACGAAATCGTCACCTAGACCCCTGGGAAGGTAGGATGGGCCGCGCCCCCTTCTCGTGACCCGTCGGGTCGAGATCTCGATGTGGCCCCCGTCGGACATGGCGTCGCGCGCGTTGGCCACCAGGTTCAGCAGAACCTGATCGATCTGGTGGGGATCCGCCTTGATGACGGCTTCTCCCGGCGAGAGGTCCAGTGTCAGGCGGATGTCTTCGCCGATCACCCTGCCCAGCATGTCCCTGGCTTCTCTCAGTTGCCGGTTGAGGTCCACAAGCCGGGGTTCGATATTCTGTTTGCGGCTGAACGCCAG
>CAYRCA010000257.1:0-917 GCA_964422565.1 uncultured Acidobacteriota bacterium
AAGCCGTGTGGCAGCAATCGGTTGTCCTTGAGATAACGCACGGCGGTCAGCAGCCCCGTCGTCACCGCGCCGTCCGGACCGGCCAGGATCGTTTCATAGATCTGCGCCATCTCCGCGTCGTCGATCAGATCGTAGTGAGGCTCGTAGCGCGAGCCGTCGGCGTCGTTGACGTTGCCCCGAATGGAGCCGTCCGGGTTGAAGGCTCCCGACTCGAAAACCGTCGCGGCGTCGCGATCGATTACGGTGAATCGAATCCAAACCCGACGGGAGGGGTAGGCGGTGGGCAATTTGTGTCCGGCCAGATTCTCGATCCGAACCGCAGCCGTCAGGCGTTCCCGGTCCACTGCGGCGTCCTCGATCCAAACCCGGGCCGACTCGCTCTCCAGATGCTCCCGGGTTCGTCGGGTGGCGGCGTCGAACTCCCCGGGAAGGGCGGAGACGCCCAGTTCGTCCCTATAGCGGTTGAAGATCCCCGGCATGAAGAAGTTGCCGCCCCGGAAAACGTGGCGCGAAAAGTCGCTTCGCGGTTCCCCGAGAACCGAGGACGCCGCCACCTCGCCCTCGACGACCGGCATGTGGCAGGACGGACAGCCGCGTTCCTCCCGATAGGCGCTGTGAAGCCACTCCAGATAAGGAACCTGTTCCGGCAGTTCGCCGACCACCTCCCCGTCGGGTCCCAGGGCGTGCGTGTAGAGGGTGTGACAGGTGGCGCAGTGTTCGGAACTGCCGATATGGGGAGCCTCCTCCGGAACGAAACCCGAGGCGGACCGCATGATCGTCCTCAGTCCCTCTTCGACGTCGAAGGGCCCGAAGATCGCGCGCCGCCCCATCGGCGTCGTGGTATCCACCCGGAATCCCGCGGTGAAGCTCTCCCGTGTGCCCAGCCCCGCGCTCTCAATCTGATGGCACAGAGTGCA
>CAYRCA010000257.1:927-6431 GCA_964422565.1 uncultured Acidobacteriota bacterium
GGCGACTTCGCCCGCAACGCCTATCTGTCGATCTTCATGACGCCGTCGACCGCCAAGGGATTTCCGGGGACGGCGCCGGCCGGGAGGTTTGCGAAGACCTCTCCCATTCGACCCGCCGCCTTCGCCAGGAAACGGGACATGGGCATGTGACAGGCGGCGCACTCGTGCTCGATCGCCGCCGCGGCCGCCGGATGATCCAGCACCTCCCGCCGGACGGCGGCGCGCCAGTACGGGTCCAAGGCGGAGTTCGCCATCATGGACGACCGCCAGTCGATGCCGATGGAGACGTCCTCTCCCGACGGGGTCACCAAGCCGTTGTGACAGGCCATGCACTGATCGGCGGTGGCGAACACCGCACCGCCGGGGTCTTCGGCGGGAGCCGCAGCCGCCGCGGCTATCCAGACGGCCAGCGCAACGGTCTTCGGCGGAATCGTCCAGAATCGGATCATGGCGGCTACCATCCCTCCAGAAAACCCCCGTCGAACCAGTCCCAAAGGAGATAGAACAGAATCACCGTGTCGCGGTTGTCCCTGTCGTTGGTCGGAACCCGGACGCCGACGTTCATCATCACGTGCTGTCGCCGGTTCAGGGTGATCTGCATCTGCGGAACGACGTCCCAGTGGACGGGCCCGCCGGAAACCATCTCGCGGGCGCCCAGCAGCTCTATCATGGGCGACCAGGCTCGTCCGAACCGGCCGGACGTCCAGGTTCGTCCCAGCGCCAATCGCCAGAATCCCTCCTTCCGCGCGCGATCCGTGTCGAAGGGAAACTCGAGTCCGGCCTGCGACTGGAAGAAAAAATCGGCGGGCATGATCTGGCCGTAGGAGGCGAACGGTTCGAACACCGAGGTGCCCCGGCCGAGGCCCTTGGCCCGGTCTCCCGTGGGAAGGACGACCTCCGCCCCAAAGCTGAAGATGGAGCCGCTTTGAAGGCTGTGAAAGACGGCGCGCTTGACGCCGACCGCCAGGTCTCCGAGGCTTCCCACCCATCCGGAGCCGGACTCCGGATGGGCGATCCAGTCCGGGCCCTCCCGCCAGCCGAAGGGGACGGCGATCTCGATCTGGTTTCGCGGCCCGAAGCGCTTTTCGTAGAGTATCTCGTTGGAGAACGCCTTCCGCTTCCCCGTTCCCACCGCGATGGTGTAGACCGCCTCATCTTCGGGGTACGCCTTCTCGGTATAGAAGGCGCGCGGAAGGTTCAACTCTCCGCGCGGCCAGGCGTCGTCCCGACAGAAGCCCCGGATGTGGGCCAGAACCCGCTCCAGCTCGGGAATTGTGAGAGCGTCGCCGAAGACCGGCATCATCTCGTCGAAGCCCCGCGCCGGTCCCCCGCCGTGGGCGACCGCCAGCCAGTCGTCGTCGGGTTCGCGGCTGGCGAAGCCGCAGTCGGTGAAATCGGGCAGCGGAATGTCGAATCCCACCTGGCTTCGGGGGACTCCCGTACCACCCGCCCCGTGACAGGCCGAGCACGCCGCCTGATAGAGTTCCGCGCCCGATCGGACGGCTGGCTGGGCCGAAAGCGGGAGACCCAGCGTCAGGAAGGCGAGCACCCCAAAAGCGAACCCTCGGGTCCCTCGCGCCGTTCCCTTCCGGGGGACGCTTCTTTCCCCACCCCTTCGTCCAAGCCGGCCTTCGATCTTCATGTAAAGACCCGTCCCGTCTCCCATGTTCACCTTCTTGTCGGTAACAATCAAGACCATCATCTACCCGGCGACGGACGAATCCGGTTCTTCGGCGGACCGCCGGCATGGCCAGGGCGCCCGGTTCGTGGGAGACTAGTGCGCACCCGGTGCAAACATGAAGGGGGAGCCATGAAGAGAGACAACCGAGCAACCGTTTCGCGTCGAGTCTTTTTCCGGAACACGGCGGCCGCCGTCTCCACGATGACCATCCTGCAATCCCGCCAGGTCCGGGGTACACGGGCCAACTCGAAAATTAACGTGGCGATCGTCGGCACGGGAGGACGCGGCGTCTACAGCGGCCGTAACCTCATCAAGACGGGGCGTGTCCGGATCGTCGCCCTGGCCGACTATTTCGACTTCAAGATGACGGAGGCGGCCCGGGAGTTCGAGGTGGAGGCCTCCGGCTGCTACGCGGGTCTGGACGGATGCCGGCGGGTTATCGAGCGGTCCGACGTCGACGCCGTCGTGTTGGCCAACCCTCCCTATTTTCGCCCCGGGGATTTCCGCGCGGCCGTCGAGGGGGGCAAGCACGTCTTCGCCGAGAAGCCGATCGCCGTGGACGCCTGGGGTTGCCGGGAGTTCCTGAAGGCGGGAGAGGCGGCCGCGACGAAGGAGTTGACCGTGGTGGCCGGTCTCCAGTCCCGCTACGAACGCGGCCGACGGAGGATCGCGGAGCTCATCCGGGAGGGCGCCATCGGTCGGCCGTTGCTGGCCTCCTCGGAGCGGCTGGGAGGGGATCTTTGGAGGCGTGAACGTCCGCCCCATTTCACCGAGAGGGATCACCAGATCAACCACTGGCTCTACTACCTGTGGGCGGGAGGCGACTTCATCGTAGAGATGCACGTCCACAACCTGGACATCTTCAACTGGTTCACCGGCCTGCTGCCGACGGCCGCCACCGCGCGCGGAGGGCGGGACGTCCGCACCGACATCGGGGATATCTACGACCATATCAACGTGCTTTACGAGTATCCGAACGGCTTCCATCTCACTCATTCGGGAACGCAGATACGGAGTGGATACAGCGGGCAGGGAAGCCGCATCATCGGGTCGGAGGGATCCTACGACTCAACGGCGGGGCTGTACACCCGGGACCACCTCCGGATCCAGCACGGAGACACCCGGGAGGCTTCCGAGGAGGAGATGCGGCGGTTCGTCGCCTCCATCCTGGAAGAGGGGCCCTATCTGAACAACTCGGACTATGTCACCACCAGCACCTTCACCGCGATCCTGGGCCGGGAGGCCGCGTACCGGGGGGAGCGGGTCCCGTGGAAGGACTTGTGGGACTCCAATCACCGCATCGAGATGCCGGTCTGAGGGGCTCCGGGGTTCCAGGGCGAACCCGACCGACTGGGCCAGAGTGATTCTCTGTTCGGAACGCAGGTGCCCATTGCGGAGGCGAGCGCCTCCCGGTCGATGAGCGCTCTGACCGCGGTCGCCAAGCCCTCGGAGGCGCAGAACAGATATCCAGGAAGATCCCGTCGGTCACCCGAGCGCCCGAATCCGGCCTTACAAAGTCGTCGGGACTGGGGTAAGATTCGAAGAACAAGGACGGGCACCCATGGTCAAGAAGCTTGTTTGGGTCGTCGGAATCCTGTGCCTCCTGGCGATCGCCGCCGTTCTGGTTCTCTATTTCGCCTTCGACTCGCAGCGACTCGGCCAAGCTCTATTGGCTAGGGCCGGCGAAGCCACCGGCGTGCGGTTGGAGGCCGAATCGGTCCGTCTCGGACTCTTTCGGGGCGTGGAACTGACCGGTGTGTCGGCCGCCGGCGAGCGGGAAACCGGAGAATATCGGATAAACATGGACCGGCTCCGGTTCCAACACCGTCTGGCCAGCCTCTTGAGGGGAGATCTCGTGGTCGAGCGGATCCTGCTGGAGGCGCCGAGGGTGGAGCTGATGGCACTGAAGGGCGCCGGTTCGGCCGACGGGGAGAGCGACCCGAATTCCTCTTCTCCCCGAGAGCTTCCCGGGCTGCGTCTGGAAGTCCGCGAGATTGCTGTGACGAACGGCTTCATCCGAATCCGCGATCGGGCGCCGGACGGCACGGAGCAAGAGCACCTGCGTCTGGAGGGGCTGGATTTGACCCTGCGGGATCTGCTGTTCGACCCCGAGGCGGCCGAACCCGTCCACCGACTTTCGGGCCGTGGAGAAGTCGGAGTGGTCGAGGCGCTCGCCGGAGAGCTGCCGATTCGGAATATCCGGGGCACTGCGACCTTCAGCGGGGGGATCCTCGACGCCCGGGATCTCGTCCTGGCCACCGACTACGGAGACCTCCAGTCCGAAATCAGCGTCGACTTCAACGTGTCGCCTTTCACCTACGAGCTGACCGCCGCCGGGGACCCGCTCAACGGCGACCGGATGGTGGGCGCCGCCGGGGAGGGGAACTTGGGGCCGGGAGAGCTCAACCTTCGGGCGTGGGGGCGCGGTTCCGATCCCGTCGATCTCGAGGGGGAGGGGACGCTGGGGCTGGCGCCGGGCACGGTGCCGGAACACCCCGTTCTGGCCCGAGCCGAAAGGACCCTCGGTCTGAGCGGCTTGGCCGGCAGTCCCTACTCGGCCTCGGAGACGACCTTCCAGATCGCGGGCGGCAGGGTAGACATTCAGGATTTCTCGCTCTCCACGCCCCAGATGGGGTTGTCTCTGGACGGATGGGCCGATCTCGACGGTCCCCTCGCCTTCGACCTGGGAATGAGGGTGGCCCGCCAGGGCGTGGTCCTTGAGCGGGTTCCCACCCAGGTTCTGGATGCCCTGGCCGACGGCGAGGGTTGGATCCTGATTCCACTGAAGGTGACGGGGACCCGCGAGGAGCCGACGGTGGTCCCGGACACCGAAGCCCTCCTGTCGCGGGCCGGCCGCGGGTTCCTCCAGCGGTTTGAAGATCGGCTGAGGAGAACCCCTTGAAGCTCTACTCGAACATGCCTTGGGGACCGCCGAACGGGGAGGGCGGCGCGAGCCACCGGGCCCAAGGATTTTCCGGCGACGGGGATTGCAGCAGATCGAGGGAGGGGAACATCAGCGACGCGACTTCGGCATCCACCCGGAAGGCGGTCCGGAAGGTGCGGTTCAGGAGGGTGACGCCCTCGTCGCCCAGGGACTTTCCGACGGTCAGCTCCAGGGGCTCCCCCTCGAACGGGAGCACCCGGATTCGTCCGATGGGCTGATGGAATCCCAACTCCTCCGCCGCGGCGGGATCCAGGATTTCCGCGTGGGGCACCGTCCGCAGGAAGACGTTATACGCCGTCGCGGCCGGCGGGAAAGCGGCTCGCACCCCCCCCGCCGACGTCACCAGCCACCCCCATGGAGTCTCGTCGTCCTCGCCGCCCGCTTCGGGCGACAACTCCAAGCGGAAGGAGGGACCGCCCAACATTTCCACAGCTATGGCCCGCCACATCGCCGCGCGCCCCGGCCAGGGCTCCGGAATGACATGGGGATCCAGCAGGGGCGGCATCGCCCCCTCGCCCTCGGGGACGCCTTCGACCCGCAGGCTGGGGAAGACGGCCCACACCTCCGAGGTCCCGGAAGGGCGTACGAAGGAGCCGTCCCGTCCCGGAATCGCCGAGCCCACATCCACTTGGAAGATCAGATCGCGGCGGCCGAGGCCCTGAAGAAAGCGGGGGCCGAACAGCGCCACGCGCCCCATCCGTACGGTGCCGAGACCGTACTTCCAAGCCTCCTCGGGGTCGGTGTCCCGCAGCGTGCCTTGGGCCGACAGCAGACTCGCAACCACCCCCTGGACGGCCGACTCGGAGGCCACGGCGTTCCGGTAGTTGAGGCAGCGCCACACACCTTGGCTGCGCCCGTAGTAGTAGGGCTCGCCGCCGG
>CAYRCA010000258.1:0-6370 GCA_964422565.1 uncultured Acidobacteriota bacterium
CGCTTGCACCGGCGCGGCGGTGAACGGCCAGACCTGCCCCGGCTACCTCTATTCGTCCTACTCGACGCCAACGACGCAGACCTATTCGAGGCCTTCGCTCTACGCGATCCGCGCGGCGACGCTCCATCGGTACTTGAGCCCTCTGACTAACGAAAACGCCCAGGGTCAGTTTTACTTCACCGACATCATCGAGGCCATCAGCCTCGACGGCGGCGAGATCCGGACGATCACCACGACCCCCGCCGATCCGGACTACGACCTTCTTTGCTGCGACGTCACGCGGCCGATGGATCTCGCCCTTCTGGAAGGCCTCCTCGCCTCGACCCGACCCGGGACCTCCGCGCCGCCCGCCGACATCGACGGCGCCGCGGGGGCCATCCTCGACGGCCGCCCCGCCGGACAAGCTGCGGCGATCGCGGCTCAGCTCGAGGAGTTGGTGGGGATCGCCGCCCAGGAGAAGCTGGGATTCCGCAACGACCAACCGGTTGGCGTCGGCATCGCGGGGGGCCGGATTCGCATTGCGTTCATGCATCCCGACATGGGGCGCTTCTTCGGACCCGCGTGGCAGATGCCCATCGGCGCCCGCAGCGCCGCGGGGCGCGAGCAGATCGTGGTGCTCGTGCAGAGTTCCGAGGACGGCACGATCCACCTGTTCCCCACGGACCCCACGTTCCGTGAAAGGATCAATACCGTTCGGGCGGACGACGACGCCATGTACCCCGGCGAGGATGTGGCCGACTGGTATACCTACGAGGGCTTTGGCACCCGCATGGCCGAGGGTCTGCTCTTGTCCCTGGGCTACTTCACCGACGAAGAGGTCCAGGCGCGGCGCGAGCGCGGTCAGCCCCTGCCTCCCGCCGAGCTGTGGATCAGCAGCAGCATGCGACGGCCCTTTTCCCTGATCGGCAACGCCATCGCCTCGATGCGGACGCTTCGGTCGGGGAACCTTGGCTCGCGGGTCCAGACCTATCTCGGGCGGGAGGGCTTTCGCGGTCTGCGCGCGATGTCCAGCGGAAGTATTCCCCAAGGCGGTTTCTCCAGCTCCTCGGCGGTCACCGTCGCGGTGAAGAACGCCGTCAACGCCTTGTTCGACTTGGGGATCGCCGCCGACATGCTCGTCCATCTGGCCTGCCAGGCGGAGTACGGAACCGGCGTTCGCGCCGGGGCCCTCGATCAGGCTACCGTTCAAAAGGGTCGCGCCGGCCAGGGGACGCTCATCTCGTCGAATCCAAGAGAGAACTATCGTGTCCTGGGCACCTATCCCGTGCCCGCCGACCGCTTTCACGTACTTTTTGCCTACAGCGTCGATCGCGACCGGGTGGCTTGGCAATGGTCGGCGGGCGTCTATGCGGCTTCCAGCGAGCCTGGGCGGCTGACGGCCGCGGAGATGCGAAAGATGACCGGCAAGGCCGCCGAACTGGCGGCGATCCTCACGCGGCTTCCGCTGGATCGCGACTTCTTCCAGCTCGTCGAGGAGGGGCTCCTCCGCCGGGGCGTTCCCAGCGACGGTGAGCTCGGCGAAGTCTACCGCCGTCTGCTCGACCTGCCTCTTCATGTGACTCGGGAAGAACTCCGTCGGATGCTGGCCGCCAATCGTCCCTGGTTTATCGAACGGCTCATCGAGGTGCAGAAGCTTTCGGCGAGCGCCGCCACCGAGTGCGCCGACGCGACTTTCAGCGCTCTCCTGGCGGGCTGGCGGGATCCCGCACTCAAGCGCACCGATCGATCCGGACGCGTGGTCGACGAGTCCGGCGCGCCGCTGCGCGCCATGGTGGGATACCTGTTCGGCGAGGTGGCGAAGAACTTCCAACTCATCCGCCACCCCGAGAAATGGATCGAACAAGTCACCTGCTCCCAGCGGGGCGACCGCTGCTTCGACATAGCGTCGGAGACCCTGCCGAGCCGCGGGGAAATGCTCGGCGAGCTGTTCTGGGAGAAGGGCGTTGCCGGAGCCTCGCTCATGGAGCGTTGGCTGGAGCGGTTCGGCGCCAAACCCTTCGATTACAACCGCGGACTGGAGGATGAAGCGCTGTCGGCCGCTCAACCGGCGCCGCTGCACTTGGTCGAAGGGACGAGCTTCTTCCGCGGGCTGGCGTTGATCGACCTGGTCGAGGCGATGCTGAAGCGGGCGTTCGGCGACGACACCGTGGCCGTCCGGATCAATGCCGCCGGACAGGGAGACTTTTTCCAGGTCCACATCGACACGACCCGCGCCGATGTGGAGGAGGTGAAGCACTTCATCCGCGAGGGCGTCTACCGTCGCTTCGACGTCAAGCCCCGTTGGGAGTTCGTCGAGCCGCACCCCGGCGGTCCCGCCGCCGGGGTGCGGCTGAGTCGGTTCGATCATTTGACGGGGCTCATCCGTCGTTTGCGTGAGGGTTCGCAGGCCTGAGGACCCTCACCGGGGCCGCTTCGAGGTGGACCCCCGGATTGCCCCGCTCCCCATCCGGAGGGAGGGGACGTGGAGGATCGATGGCGGCCGGCGGCCCGGAAGGAGGAGGTGCCGCCGAGGCGACCGCTCACACCCCCACCAACCAGGCGGCGAACAGAATCACAGCTATCGTGACCAATCCCACGATCAACGTTCCCACCGAGTAGGTCCTGTAAGCGGTCGCAACATCGAGGTTGGAGAATTTCGAAACCACCCAGAAATAGCTGTCGTTCGCGTGTGATACAATCATCGACCCGGCACCCATCGCCAACACGGTGAACACCAGGCCCCAAGGAGTATCCAACCCGAGTGGCGGAAGAATCGGCACCATGAGGGACGAACTGGTGATCACCGACACCGTGGAGGAGCCTTGAGCCGTCTTCAAAGCCGCCGCCAGAAGAAACGGCAGCAGAAGACCGATCTCCCAACTCATCAGGAGATCGCCCAGGTAGTCGCCCACCGGTGTCACTCTCAACATGTACCCGAAAGCCCCTCCCGCCCCTGTGATGGCAATAATCGGGCCCGCCGAGCGTATTCCGTCCCCGATCCAGTCGCTCAGGATGTCGCGGTCCCCTCGCCCAAGCAGTCCAAGCGAGAGGAAGACCCCCAGTAACAGGGCGATACTGGGATCTCCGAAAAACAGGACGCCGCTCGCCACAATCTCCTCGCCAAACGGTTGAGTGTCCAGTCGAGCGAAGGACCCAAGGCCGATCAGCACGATGGGCGCCGCGATCGGCGCGAAGGAGAGCGCGGGCGACGGCAACTGTCCATACTTTGAAACCATCTCCTCAAAACTGGTGTCCATCCCGGGTTCGACGGCGTATCGGGAGGCGAACTTAACCGCCCAGAGGAAGCCCACGATCACCGCCGGGATCCCCAGAAGAATTCCGAGCAGGATCGTTTTGCCGAGATCCGCGCCCAGAACACCCGCCGCGGCGGTGGGTCCCGGATGAGGCGGAATCAGGCAATGAATGATGTAAAGGGGGCCGCCCAGCGCAAACGCCATGACGGCCATGGAAGTCTTCGACAGCCGGGCCAGAGCGTTGTTCAACGGGCTCAGGACAACGAAGCCGGAGTCGCAGAAGATAGGTATTCCCACAACATATCCGGTAATTGAAATCGCGAGAGGGGACCTGTCCTTCCCGACGAGCCGTAGGATTGCGTTCGCCATGCTCAATGAAGCGCCGGTTCGCTCGAGGACCACGCCGATGATGGTGCCCGCGATGATCACGATCCCGATGCTTGCCAGCGTGTTGCCAAAGCCATCTCTCATCGCCAGGATGACCTGTTCCAGCGGTAATCGTGTGGAGATGCCGACTCCGATGGCCGCAAGGAGCAGGGCGAGGAAAGGATGCAGCCGAAGTACGGACGTGGCGGTCACGATGAACAGGACACTCGCCGCGAGGATGACCAGTAGGACAGGACCTTCAACCATTTGGGCCTCGATTCCACCGCCGTGAGTGGGAACTCTTCACGGCTTGTGGAGCAACTCGATCCGCTCGATAACCAGGGGCTGCACGGGCGCTTCCCCGGCCAGGGGGGAGAGCTCGAGAATCGCCAGTGTCTCCCATCCGTCCACGACTTGACCGAAGATCGTATAACTCCCGTCGAGAGACTCCTGATCCTCCAACACGATGAAAAAAGAATCCAACCCACTGTCGGGATCCTCGCCCCTGGCCATGGAGAGGGTCCCGCGGATGTGCTTTCGTCGACTGAACTCCGCTTTGAGCGGGACCAGATGACGTCGATGCTCCTCGGGCACGGCTTCGGCCCGGGTTGACATGGAGCCGCCCTGGAGGACGAATCCGGGTACCAGGCGGTGGAACCGCGTGCCGTCGTAGAGCCCCAGCTTGGCGAATCGCAGGAAACGACGCACGTGCTCCGGCGCCGAGTCGGGAAAGAACTCCACCCCGATGGGGCCCCGATTGGTCCGGATGACGGCGCCGTACCGAGCCATCTCCTGAGCCGAGGCCTCCGCGAAAGGCGGCCGTTCCGGGGGAGGTCGGTCCCTCTCGGACGCCCCCACTATCTCGATCCGTTCCAGGATGCGCTGCCGTTCGTCGGTCTCCAGCCGCGATATCTCCTCCACCACGGGCATGCCCTCGGCAACCCGGCCGAACACGGTGTACTGCCCGTCCAACTGCGTCTGGTCCGTCACGCAGATGAAGAACTGAGCCCCCGCGCTGTCGGTATCCCCCGGCGCCAGAACCGCCGAGACGGTCCCCCGGATATGGGAGAGTTCGTTGATTTCCGCCTCAAGCTCCATCAACCCCCCGGTTCCGTAGAGCTCGAACTTGTCGGGGTCTCGGCTCAACGGATCGCCTCCCTGGATGATCCCCCACGGCACCGCCCGGTGGAACGTCGTCCCATCGTAGAGGCCTTCGCGAACCCGGTGTCGGAAGGCCTCCACATGTCTCGGCGCCGCAGCGGGGAACAGGTCGACAACGATCGAACCCATGCGGGTTTCGAGAATGACCTGCGTTTCCCCGGGGTCCATGTTCTGTTCCCGCGAAGCGGCTGTCGCGAAGGCGGCCAGCGTCGCCGCGACCGCGACGCCGAGTCTGAATCTCATCTCGCACCTCATCGGTCCCATCCCCCTGGATCGGGAGAGTTCCCTCACCATACACGCTCCAGCTGCCGTCGGGGAAGGCGCTCCCCCGAACGCGGCTCCGCTCCCGGTCGAGGCCCGCCGGACGGCTGCACCCGGATTCCGGGTCGGCAGGTTCGCCCACGTCGGTGCTTGCTCGCGACCCTCCTTCCCCGTTCTAGATGATCTCGGTCTTGACCTTCACGGCCATCGCCTTCGGAACGACCTCGCCTCCCCGCGAGAGAGTGTAGATCTTGGTGAAGGCGGCGCCGAAGAAGAGAATGAGGGAAGAGTAGTACACCCAGAAGAGGACCACGACCAGCGAGCCGGCGGCGCCGTAGGTTGACGCCGGTGCCGCCTGTGTCAAATAGAGGGAAATGAGAAACTGGCCGGCGACGAAGAGGACGGCGGTTAGAAGAGCGCCCCGCCAAGTGTCCAGCCAGGTCAGACGGACGTCCGGCAGAACTTTGAATATGGTGGCGAACAACGCGGTAGCGACCACCACCGAGAAAGCCAGATCGATGGCGGAAGCGGCGAGCGTGGGTATGGGAATCCAGTGCTCGGCGTATCGGATCACGGCGGCGAGTCCCATGTTGATGACGAACATGACGAGGAGCAGAAAGCCGATGATCAGCACGAGTCCCAGCGAAAGGAGACGAGTCATCAGGAAGACCGCGATTCCGCTTCGGGACGGTTCGGCGACTACATCCCAAATCTGATTCAGGGAGGTCTGCATCTGGGCGAAGACGGTGGTGGCGGCAAAGATCAGGATTCCGATGCCCAACAGGGTGGGGAGGGCGCCCGCCTCCTCGATTCGCGAGCTCCGCACGGCTCCCTCGACTGCCTCGGCGGCCTGTGGGCCGATGAACTCCTCGATCTGCGCGGAGATCCCTCCTCTAGCCGCCTCCGCGCCGAAAAAGACGCCGGTGATGGTGATCAGGATGATCAGCAGCGGCGCCAGTGAGAACAGGGTGTAGAACGCCAACGCGGCGGCGAGCTGGAACGCGTGTTTGTCGAGCCAGAGATACACCGTGTCGATCAGCAGTCGCAGCGCCTTCTTCATATCCCACCTCCGGACTGTTCCGAGCAAGGACCAACCCGGAGGAAAGCATACCGCAACCGAGAGCGGTCATGACCTGGGATGAAGTTCCGAGTTCCAAGTTCCGCGGTTCGCGGTGTACCGCCGCCGGCCCGGCGGCAGTGTAAGGAATCCGGCGGGATCGAGCCCGGGCGGGGCCTCGCGCTCGGCCGAAGGCGGCTTCATGGCGGCCGTGCTTGCGCGCGACGGCTACACCGGTCCCGACGGCGTGCTGGAAGGCAAGTTCGGGTTTCTCAACGTGTACTGCCGCAAT
>CAYRCA010000259.1:0-5900 GCA_964422565.1 uncultured Acidobacteriota bacterium
ATGGTTGGTATTCCAATGCCTCTCGCGGTAAAAGGTGTCGGCAGGGCGTGAGCGTGGCCGTCCAAGGTGAGCAGCCAGGGGTTGCCCAACCGGACTCAGCGACCGAACCCTTCGTCCGCGAACGTCGTCGCAGTTGGGCTCGACTCTTGAAGAAGATTTACGAAGTCGATCCGCTCACTTGTCCTCGATGCGCCGGCCCGATGGAAATCATCGCCTTTGTGGAGAACCGTGAAGCGATCCGAAAGATCCTGCCGCATCTGCAGCGGTGGGAGTTGCCCTCCCGTTCTCCACCACCCCGTCTCTTCCCCCCACAAACTGGAGGCCTTCCTGCGTCTCTGACTCCTCAACAGGCTCAGCGGGTCCGCGCCTCCCTTCGGGGAGCGGGTTGAAGTCTGGGATGGGTCAGAACTGTCTTAGCCGTCTTAGCCCGGATCTTGCACGCAGATCCTGCCGCGGCACCGGACCCACGTGCAAGATCCGGGCTAAGACAGACACCGGAAATTTTTTTCAAGGCTGACCACAACGCGAGCAGTATCCAGCGCAATTCCGAACTTTTTCGGAACTATTTCCGAGTTTTTCAGCGTTTTCGAAGGACGCGGCGACGGACTGGCGCATAGCATGACTCGTTGAATCGTCTTGTTGACCAAGGTGGGAATCGAACCAGGCGATTCCGAATGACGGACACCTCGCGTCCACCGGGTTTCCCTTGGCGGCAGGTGCAGAAAACGAGGCGCGCGGGGTTGTGTCCGACGTTGATGCAATCCGGAGGTCCCGATCGTGGGCTGGATAGACCGGACCCCACGCGGCCTCGACAACCCAAGGGAGGTATCAGTCATGAAACAGCACACCAAATCAGCCGCTCGCGAATCTCAAGCAAAGCGAAGAGCCAAACCGACCGGAGCCGGAAAGCTTATGAATCTGCTCCCGGCGGCGTTGTTGTCGATCAGCTTCCTCGTCGGTCACGCGGAGGCTCAGGTGACGAAACAGACGGTGGACGTGGTGGGGCAGGGACCCGGAGGGCCGGTCGTCTCGATGAACGGAGCAACGCTGCGGCGCTCGGCTACCGGCCTGACGGCCAGTCTGCGGATGCCGACGCCCGCGCCGGGCCCGGGCACATACGATTATCCACCGCCAAACGTGTTTCAATCGGAGGTATTCGAGGGGCACCCGGAAGTGTTCACGCTGTGGTTGTTCGCCTTTAATGCCCCCGAGGAGTGTCTCTCAATCCCCTGTGAACTGGCCGACTTCCAGGCGGGGCGTGGAATGGGCGGTGCGTTCGGTATTGCCGGGCACCCGGTCGGCGGGCCGCATCTTCGGTTGACCGGCCACGTGACGATCAACAGCACGCCCTTCGGGGGAGTTCCGTTGTCGGAGCCGCGAACCGCCGAGGTGCACTTGGCGGTCGCCCCGCACGGGGCTCTCCAGCCGGACGTCATGCCCAATCAGATCAAAACGCCGATCGGAACCCCGGACCACTGGTGGTTGGCCTTTTTCCTGGTGGATTAGTGTGGAGTCGGGGCCGGGTTCCGCGTTCAGCCTGGGAAAAGCAGATTTCTCCTTGGAGCGGGGATTCCGCTGCGTGGCCTTGCCCTGCGGAACGCCCCGCCAAATCAGAATTCAGGTGGCGAAAAACCAGGAGCAGGTCGGAATGAATCAGATACAGATTCAGATTAGGATTCGGCGATCCACCCTGCGCCATGATCGGGAGACGGAAATCATTTCGTTTAGCCCCAGCGCTTTCGCTCATCGTCAGGACGGTTCGGAGCTGCCGCTGGAGGGAGTTTCGAGATGAGGGCGCCATCACCGTTTAACATCAGCGTTGTTGTCTTTAGTTTGCTGGCGGCAGCCGCGGCCTGGGGCCAGATCGGCCGCGAGGTGGCGATCGAGCGGCACCTGGAGGACGGAGAGGAATTCACGATTTCGATTGATGAGTTGATCGAGCATGGCCGACAGCTATTCGTGGCCAACTGGACCAGTCAGGAGGGAGCCGGCCGACCCTTCAGCAAGGGTACGGGTGCGCCGCTGAGTGATCCGTTCGACCCGCTGACGTTTCCTCGCAATTTCAACCGCGTTTCGGCCCCGGATGCGAATTCCTGCGCGGGTTGCCACAACATTCCCTTCGCCGGGGGAGCCGGCGATGTGGTCGCCAACGTCTTCGTTCTGGCGCAGCGGTTCGATTTCGCCACCTTCGACCCCGCCGATCAGACCGTGAGCAAGGGGACTCTGGCCGAAGACGGATTCATCTCCACCTTGGACGACATCGGAAACAGCCGGGCGACCACCAGCATGGCTGGCGCAGGTTACCTGGAGATGCTGGCCCGCCAGATCACCGAGGATCTGCAAGCCATCCGCGACGGCCTGGCTCCGGAGCATTCGACTCCCTTGACCTCGAAGGGCGTCTCCTACGGCACGCTGAGCCGCCGCGCCGACGGCGCGTGGGACGTTTCGGGCGTGGAGGGTCTGTCCGCCCTCAGCCTTCTGACCACCGGAGCCAACGATCCGCCCAGCCTGATCGTCCTTCCCTGGCATCAGGCCGGCGCCGTGGTCTCGCTCCGCCAGTTCGCCAACAACGCCTTCAATCACCACCACGGCATTCAGACCACCGAAAGGTTCGGCCACGGCACAGACCCGGACGGGGACGGGTTTACCGACGAGATGACCCGGGCCGACGTGACGGCGGTATCCATTTTTCAGGCTGCGCTTCCAGTCCCGGGCCGGGTGATCCCGCGCGACCGGACCATCGAGCAGGCGGTTCTTCTGGGGGAGCGCCGCTTTGAGGATATCGGCTGCGCCAGCTGCCACATCCCGGCTCTGCCGCTGGAGAATCAGGGATGGGTTTTTATCGAGCCGAATCCCTTCAACCCGGCCGGCAACCTGCGGCCGGGCGAGGCTCCCGACTTGGCGGTGGACCTCAACGACCCAAAACTCCCCGGGCCCCGCCTGCAAGAAAGCGGCGGCGTGACATGGGTGCCCGCCTATACCGACTTCAAACTGCACGACATCACCAGCGGACCCGACGACCCGAACCACGAGCATTTGAACATGCATTTCCCGCCCGGGTCGGTGGAGTTCTTCGCCGGCAACAGCCGCTTTCTCACCAAGCGGCTCTGGGGCGCGGCCAGCAAACCGGCCCGGTTTCACCATGGAAAGTTCACCACGCTGCGTGAAGCGGTGCTGAATCACGCGGGGGAGGCCCAGGCGGTCACGGACAGCTTTCACGCCCTCACTGCCCACGAGCAGGACTGCATCATCGAATTCCTCAAGTCGCTGCAGGTCCTGCCGCCCGGGTCCAGGCACCTGATTGTGGACGAGAACTTCAGACCTCGGCTCTGGCCACCCAGGCCCTGAAACCCAGCGCTGCATGCAGACGGCCCTGCCATTGAGGAGCGCTGTTACAATTCCGGGCCGATCTGATGGAGCAGTTGCCGGAAGCGCGTGTCGGGACGAAGCGCGTCCCAGAGTGGATCGACCTTCAGAAGGACGAGGCGGTAATCACGTTCATCGTAAGCTGCTCTAAGCCATGCAAGTGCTTCATCCTTGTTGCCCAAGCCGTGGTGAACCAGGGCAAGACCGAAAGCTGAAGCTCGGCCTTCCTTTGATAACTCCTGCAAGGCTTTCAGTTGCTGGAGGGCTTGGTTCGTCCGGTCTGAGACGGCATAGGCATATCCCAGTTCTCCAAGGATTCCCTGTCCCCCGCCCAGAGTCAACGCCTTCTCCAGCTCAACAATGGCCTCTTGCTTCAGCCCCTGCTGCAAATAGACGAAGCCAAGATAGCGATGCGTCGAAGGGAAGTTTGGATCCAGTCTGAGTGAACTCTCCAGCTGTTCGAGTGCTTCGTCGTAGCGGCGCGCATAATACAGCGAGGAGCCCAGCATTGTATTGTTTATGATTGACACGGGGTCGAGTTCCAAGGCTCGCTTTCCTGCCGCAAGGCTCTCTTCGATTCGGCCTTGAGAAGCCAGACTGTACGAGTACCGCCGATGAGCCTGAGCATCGCCTGGGTTCAAATGGAGGGCGCGTAGGAACTCCCTTTCAGCAGCCACGGGGTCGAAGTCATGACAAAGCGAAACGCCGCCCCGAACCAAATGCGCCTCGCCCAACGTGTTGTCAATTTCCAATGCTCTTGTGGCCGCCGCCCGGGCTTTTGGCCAGAGTTCCCTGCGCGGTCCGTGCCACGTGGCAAGAATCAAATAGGCGTCGGCCATGGCGGCATAGGCCGGAGCGAAATCCGGGGCCTTCTCCAGCGCCCGTTCAAAATGTTCGATCGCAGAATTGAGCGACTCTACTGTTTGTTTATTCTTAAAGAAGAGACCTTTCAGGTAAGCCTCGTGGATCTGCGGGTTTACAGGGCTGGCGGCGGCCAATCTGTGGCTCTCTTCCTCTGTCACCTCAATTTCAATTCTTCGAGCGATGGTCTGAGCCACCTCACTCTGCAGCAGGAAAAGGTCAACCAAGTCCCTCTCATAACTTTCAGTCCAAATGTGGAGGTCCGTGGCCGCTTCGACCAGCTGAATTGTGATGCGGATGCGGCTGGCGGACCGCATTACTGAGCCTTCCACAACCGCCTGCACACCCAGTTCCTGCGCGATCTCGGGCAGACGCTTTCGCGTTCCCTTGTAATGCATCGCCGAGGTTCGGGAGATCACTTTCAAGGCGCTGATCTTGGCGAGATCCGAGATCAAGATCTCGGTCATCCCATCGGCCAGGTATTCCAGCTCGGGGTCGCCCGAGAGATTTTCCAGTGGAAGAACCACCAAAGACTCAATGACGGAGGAAGGAGGGGTCGGATTCCTGTCCGGGTCGAAGCTCACCACCCGCGCCACAACGAGCAGAGCTACGAGCGAAAAGGATCCGAAAGCCAAGAGTCCCATTCGAAGCAATCGGTTCGAAACGCGGCCAAGCCGCCCGACGTGAGGAGCATCAGCCACTGCGTGTCGCTTGTCCCCGTCAAACGCGGGTTGACCTCCCTCCACGCCACGCGAATTTGAGGAATCGATTCCTGCATCCAATTCGATTGCCGGCCGGAACCGGGTGTCTCCCGGGGGGCTTGCGCCCTCTTGCGCACCGCACACCTTGACCGCCGCCACAAAGCGGTAGCCGCGACGCGGGATTGTCTCGATGTAGCGGGGGTTCCGGGAATCATCTTCCAGAATCCCCCTCAATGTGGAGATATTGCGGGAGAGGTTGCCTTCCTCGACGAAGCGTTCCGGCCACACCCTTTCCATCAGGCGTTCCTTTTCGAGGATGTGGTTGCCGTTCTCGACCAGGGCCAGCAGGATTTCGAATAGCGTCGGCGTCAGCCGGATCTCCCGACTGTTTCGCGTGAGGATCCGCTCGGCGGCGTCCAGCCTATACGGCCCGAACTCATAACGTTGGTATGACTTCCGAGAGTTCACTGAACTCTCCTCCAAGAAGACTGATCTGCTGATCCTACCAGAATTCCAAGCGAATTCAAACTGGGATTGTAGGGAGTCCCTTCCTCGTGGCGAGCGAATGGCGTCTGGCAGATTCGGCGGATCAAGCAATGCAGGCGACTCCGGGACATCCTGGCTCAACCTGAGTCGACGGATCGTTGAGACCACGTCCGCAGCCGGGCGCGTTTGCGACAGGCTAGTTCGCTTTTTCCTCTTTGAGGCTTTTGGTGAGGGCCGGGACGAGGTCGAACAGATCCCCGACGATTCCGTAGTTGGCGACGTTGGAGATCGGGGAATTGAGGTCGTTGTTGATATCCACGATCACGTCGGCCCTGGTCAGATCGACCTTGCCGCGCCCGGCCTCGATTCGCTCGAGAACCTTCCTCCGCGCCCGGCCCTCTCCCAATTCCACGCTTCGCTTGCGGGGCGAGGCGTATCGAATCTGCGAGATCCCTGCTCGAATCGACAACAGCTTGAAGCGGCATT
>CAYRCA010000259.1:5910-6357 GCA_964422565.1 uncultured Acidobacteriota bacterium
AAATCCTTGACCTTTTGTCGCTCCGGATCGACTTCATAAATCTTCTTCAGGAGTCGGGCCCAATAGCGACGCCGTTCGCGGGCGAACTCTTCGGCCGCTGAGTCCGCTAGAGGGTCCCCTTGTGCCAGAGGGGGGCCGCTGCTCGGAGATGAGGTGACGGGCAAGACCATCGGGGTGGTCGGCGTCGGGCGCATCGGCCAGGCTTTCATCCTGAAAAGCGTCGGTCTGGACGTGGATTTCCTCTGCTACAACCGAAGCGAACGGAAGGAATTCGGCGCCGCGCTGGACGTGTTCGAAACGGAGCCGCTCCCGGCCGACTCGCCCCTGCGGCGCCTCTACGAGTGGGATGGCCTTCTGCGCTTCCTCGAAGCCGTGCTCGGGCGCGGCCGGCTGTTCCACTATGCCGATCCGCTCGGGGCCCTCAACCTCGCGGTGATGGTCGACGGC
>CAYRCA010000260.1:0-6346 GCA_964422565.1 uncultured Acidobacteriota bacterium
CGGAGACTTCGACAACGACGGCGACCTCGATATCGTCGTCGTCAATATCGACGGGCCGCCGGTCCTGCTGCGCAACGACGGAGGGAACCGCAACAACTGGCTCATGGTGGACTTGGAGGGAACCCTCAGCAACCGCGACGCCCTGGGCACGTTTGTCACGGCGGAGATCGAGGAACGACGCGTCACCGCCTACCGGAAGTCCACCACGGGCTATCTTTCCGTCAGCGACCCCCGCCTGCACTTCGGCCTCGGCGAGGCGCGGATCGTGGACAGGCTGGAGATTCTCTGGCCGTCCGGAATTCGCCAGGTGATCGAGGATGTCGAAGCGAATCAGATTCTGAAATTGCTGGAACCGTCCCGTTGAGGTGGTGGCGTGCGTAACCCCGGATTGATTCGACGACTCGCCTTCGTACTGCTGACTCTGGGCCTCGGAGGCCTGTTCTGGGCGGCCGCCGCGTTCGAGAGATCCGAGGCCTCCGGTTCGCGGTGGCTGGCGGTCCTCGTCCCCGTCGAAGCCGAACGAAGGCACTCGGCGGAAGATTATCTCCATCCCCGCGGGAGTCGCCTGGTGTCCCTGACGCTGAACGAGGGCGGGGTAGTGGTCGACGAGATCGCAACCCGAATCGAAATCACCGGGACACCGGCCGTGTCTTTCGACGGGAGGCGCATTCTGTTCCCGGGTAGGGAAGACTCCTCTTCTCCCTCGAGAATCTGGGAAATGAGGGCGGACGGGTCGGGTCTGCGGCGGGTCGCGGATTGGGACACCGACTGCGTCGATCCCGCGTACCTCCCGGACGGAAGCGTGGTGTTTGGATGCGTCGCCACGGACGGACGCCCCTCCGACGACCCCATCCCGATCTCGATCTTTCGACTGGGCTTCAACGGCGGCCTGCCCGAAAGGATCACCTTCGGTTCGACCCAGGACCGGATACGGGGAATTCTTCCCGACGGCCGCATCCTCTACCGGCGCATCCGGAAGCCATCCGAGCCGGCAACGATGATGGCCGTCCGACCCGACGGGACGGAGATGGCGCGCTATATCTCGAAGCCTCCGTTCCACGAGGAAGAACCGCTATTCGCGGCGCGCATCGACGGACGACCCGAAACCGGCGTGCATCTGCGGGAAGTCGACGGCTCCGGGCGGCGGGTCTTCCGGAAGGAGGGATATCACGTCGCCGAGCTGGTGTCGGGTCGCCCCTCGCCCTTGCCGCCGATCGCCACCAGCGTCGTCGACACCTCGAAGCCATACGGCTTTCTGCTGTGCCTGAACGCGACAGCAAGCGAAATCCCGTCCGTCCGCGAGGCAGTCGGCTTGGCGGAGGTTCGGGTCCTCGACGACGCCAGCGGAACCGTGATGGGTCGCGCTCCCATCGAGGAGGACGGGTCCTTCTTCCTGAAGGTGCCCGCCGACCGGCCCCTGCGGTTGGAACTGATCGATCGCGGCGGGGCGATCGCGGGACGCCAAGGGGCGGCGATCTGGGTTCGCCCCAACGAGACACGCGGCTGTGTGGGATGTCATGAATCCCGCACTCTCGCCCAGGAGAACCGCAGTCCGATGGCGATCCGGGGAGAACCGAAGGCAATCGGAACCTGGGTGGGCAGATAGGGCCTCGAACCAGAGGAGCTGGGATCGTGTTCAACTCGACAGCGGGAGCGATTTCGCGAGTCACCGCGGCGGCGACGGTACCGGCGCTGATTCTCGTCCTCTACTTCGTCTCCCACCAGCACGCCTCCTATTACATGGGCGACGACGCCACCACCGTCAACTGCATTCCCTGCCACATCGACGCCGAGGGCGGAGGGCTGCTCGATCGGATCGCCCCGCCACAATATGCCAGCCCTCGGAAGCCAGCGATCGCCCCCGACGGTTCGAAGCTCTACGTCGTCGCCGAGGAATCGGGTTCGCTCCTCGTCGTGGACCTGCCCGAAAGGCGGGTGACCGGTGTCGTCCCCCTCCAGGACCGGCCCCACGACGTCGTCCTGGATCGATCCGGCCGAACGGCCTACGTCTCCAACTCCTGGTCGGACACGGTGTCGGTCGTCGACCTCGCCTCCCTTCGGGTCACGAAGACGCTCGAAACGGGGAACATCCCGAGCGGACTCGCCCTCGACCGGGCGGAAGAGTTCCTTTACGTGGCCAACTGGCAATCCCACAACATCTCCATCATGGATCTGGCCACCGGCACCGAACTGCGGCGTCTGGCGGGAGGCAGCAATCCCAACCTCATGGCCCTAACTCCGGACGGAGGACGACTTCTGGTGACCAGCGAACTCTCCAACCTGGCCCCGGTGGGAAGTATTCCCGTTTCGGAAGTTACGTTGATCGACACCGAGAGCCAACGAGTTGCCCACCGATTCGAGTTCGAGAACTCCCACCTCCTGGAAGACATCGTCGTCCTTCCCGAAGGCGATCTCGCCGTCTTCGCCCTGGTTCGACCCAAGAACCTTCTGCCGATCCTTCACGTGGTCCGAGGCTGGGTGATGACCAACGGCCTCGGGATCATCGATCTGCGTACCGGCGAGCGCGCGCAACTCCTCCTGGACGAACCCGATCGATACTTCGCCGACCCGTACGGTGTCGCCGCGACTCCGGACGGCCGCTACCTTTTCGTGAGCCATGGCGGAGTCGATCACGTCAGCGTCGTCGACATCGTGCGGCTGCGGGAGGCGTTCCGACAGGCGATCCTCCCCGGGGGCGAGGACTTCGCCAATCGCCTCGACCTAAGCGCCGGCTACGTCGTCAAGCGGATCGCCACCGGCGCCAATCCCCAGGGAATGGTCGTATCGCCGGATGGCGCGTATCTCTACGTCGCCGAACGCCTCGACGACTCCATCCTGGCGGTCGATATCGAGAGCCTGCGGCCCGCCTTCCGGATCGACTTGACGAACATTGGACGGGAAACCCCCATTCGGAGGGGCGAAAAGCTGTTCAACAGCGCCTCGCGGACCTACCAGGAGCAGTTCAGTTGTCGCAGCTGCCATCCACGCAATCACGTCGACCGACTCCAGTACGATTTCGAATCGGACGGACCCGGTCGAAACATCCTGGACAACCGGACGCTGCTTGGCATACGGAACACGGCGCCCTTCAAGTGGAACGGCAGAAACACCAGCCTCTTCATGCAGTGCGGGATTCGGTTCGCCCGGATCCTCACCCGGGTCGAGCCCTTTCCTCTGACAGAGTTGGCCGCCATGGTAGCCTTCATTCGTTCCCTGGAGGTGCCCCCCAATCCCCATCGACTCCCCGACGGGGGGCTTACGCCGAGCCAGGAACGAGGCAAGCATTTCTTTGAGCGGTCCGTGACTCGAGACGGCGAGCCAATCGCGCCGTTGGACCGCTGTATCACCTGTCATCCGCCGCCCCTGTTCACCAACCGCAAGTCCGCCGACGTGGGAAGCGCCTCTCCGACGGACACCATCACCGCCTTCGACACGCCGCACCTCCTGAACATCTACAACTCCGCCCCCTACCTTCACGACGGGAAGGCCAGGACCCTGGAGGAGATCTGGACCATCTACAATCCGGACGACACTCACGGGGTGACGCGCGACATGTCGCAGAAGGACCTGAACGACCTGATCGAGTATCTGAAAACGCTATGAAGAATCCCCAGCTCCAACCCAGCGAAGATTGTCGCCGCCTCCCCATCGGTGTCGCCTCGAGCTTTGCGGTCCTGTTGACCGTCTTCGTCTGCTCGACCGCGACCCTTCGGGGACAGCGCCCCCCCGAGCCCGAGGCGGTCGCCGTAACGGCCGACCAGACCGCCCGGGACTTGCCGGTCTTTTCCGATTGGGTCACTTTCACCGAGGCGGACGGCCTTCCCTCGAACAAGGTGTTCTGCATCCTCGCCACCGAGACCCGCATCTGGGCCGGAACCAACAAGGGCCTGGCCTACTTCGAGAATGGCGTTTGGCGAACGCTCGGGGTCGCCGACGGTCTCCCGCACGCCGCAGTGCTCTCGCTCGACAATAGCCCGCAAACCGGGGACGTATGGATAGGGACGATGGGAGGGCTGGCCCGTTGGTCGGCGGGACGGATCGACGCGTTTACCCAGAACGACAGCGGCCTGCCCAACGACTTCGTCAACGACGTCGAGTGCGACCCCGAGGAACCCCACGTGTGGGTTGCCACCGCCATGGGTCTGGCCCGCTTCAACGTAGACGTCGGAACCTGGGAGATCTTCACCGAGGAGAACACACCCATGCGCGAGCCTTGGATCTACTCCGTGTCGATCGACCGGAACCTGGTTTACGTCGGGGCTTGGGGGGCGGGCATTCTCGAGTTCGACAAGAGCCGGAAGCGCTGGCGGGAGTACCGGGACCCGGACGGCGAGATGGAGATCGACCTGCTTCCCGACGACGGTCCGGTCCACGACGTCACGGCGGGCGTTCTCTTCCGGCAAGGCGTCCTGTGGCAGGCCACCTACTTCGGGGCGGCCCGCTACGACGGTCGCCACTGGAAAAGCTATTTCAAAGAGGACAGCGGACTGGCTTCGAACTTCATCAACGCCGTCCGCGGCGGGCTGGGACTCGCCTGGTTCTGTACGGATGAGGGCTTGAGCGCGACCGACGGCCTCCGCTGGTTGACCTATCGGCATGGACCGACGGGCGCCGGCGAGCTTCTCTTCCACACCGGAGTGGAGCCGGATCGGCGGGAACGGGCGGATTCGACCTTCTCCCATGACTTCGTTCTGGATGCGGACTTCCGCGGCGACGAGATCTGGCTGGCCACGGCCGGCGGCGTCAGTCGGGCCCGGCTGACGTCGAGTGATGGTCGATCCGGCGATAAGGCCGCGGAGCTTCGAAGGGGGGGCGGCAAACCATGAGAGGGCGGTCGGTTCGCTTTCGAAAGAGACTCTGCGCGGTGTCCTCACTGCTATTCCTCGCGACCGCGGTCGCGCTCCACGGAGAAGAGGAGGAACCACCCCGGCGTCAACGCTATGCCGATCGTCCCGACGCATTGATCCCCTACGACCGGGTCACGATCTACAAGGACTTCTACACCGAGCCTCCCCGGTTTCGGGGTTACGAGCGGCGGAGTCGAGAGGCCGACGATCCCGATGTGGACACCGTCAGGATCGGCTTCATCGGTCCCCTGGTGGAGGAGGACGATCCGGTGATCCCGGAGAACTTTCGTCCGGGAATCGTCGCCGGACCGAAGACGGTCTTTGGAAGAAACCAGCTGAAGGGGGGGATGCTGGCGATCGAGGAGGCCAACCGGGACGGCGGGTATCGGGGCCGGGAGTTTCGGTTCGTCCGGCGGACCGATCTGCTGCAGTGGGGCCAGACCAGCAACGAGTTGGTTCAGTTCGCCTACGAAGACCGGGTTTGGGCCATTCTGTCGAGCGTCGACAGCAACCACAACCACGTCATGAACCGGGCCACTCTGAAAGCCGAGGTTCCTATCGTCAACGCGGGCTCGACCGATCCCACCCTGACCGAACACAGTATCCCCTGGCTTGTCCGCTGCGTAGGCGACGACCGCCTTCACACCTATGAGGTTCTCGGCTACATCCACCGCGTCCGGCGCTATACCCGAATCGCGGTCTTGAGGGTCAACGACCGGGACGGTCGCGTCGGCGTCGCGGAACTCATCAAGGGCGCCCGCAGGCTGGGGACCCCGGTCCTGCTCGAACTGCGCTTCGACAACGGCGACACCGACTTCAGCCCGCAACTCCACCACATCCGGGAACTGAGGGCGGAGGTGGTGGTCCTGTGGGCCAATCCGCCCGAGGCTGCGGCGATCGTCCGGCAGATGAGGTCGGCGGGGATGACCGAGGAGGTCGTCGCCTTCGACCGCGTGGCCCATCCGCTCTTTCTCGCGGCCGCCGGAGAGGCGGCGGAGGGGGTCGTGGCGGTCTCTCCCTTCAACCCGCAGTCAGACAGCCCGCTCTGGCGGGAGTTCCAAGCCCGTTATCGCGATCGCTACGGCGAGGAGCCCGATGCCTTCGCCGCTTTCGGCTACGACGGGGCGAACCTGATCATCCAGGCGATCCGCCGGGCCGGCCTTAATCGGATCAGAATACGCGAGGCTCTCTTCGCTCTGCGCCGCCACGAGGGCGTCACCGGAACGATCCTCTTCGACCAGAACCTGAGCAACGTCAGTCGCTCCTGGCTTGCCGTCGTCAGGAACGGGGAGTTCCATTACTTCCGCCCCGAGGACTGGGAGCGATCCGCGGTTCACAACGCGGTGCTCGAAAGCGAGGCGCTACAGTGAGATCCGAGCAATCGAGCGCCTGGCTGCTCGCGGCCCTGATCGGCACCCTTGTCACAGCTTCCGGAGTCGGCGCCGGGGAAGCGGCTGAGAGCATGCGGGTAGCTCCGGCGTCGCCGGAAGTGCGACCGG
>CAYRCA010000261.1:0-6345 GCA_964422565.1 uncultured Acidobacteriota bacterium
TCGACGCAGTATCGAGAGAGGGACCAAGTCTCGCCGTCGGTGCGGATGCGCAGAGTACCCCAGTCGGCGGTGGAGTAGGTGGGGACGCCGAATTCATCCAGGCGGGACAGGACCACGGGATGGGGGTGCCCAAAGGCGTTCCTTCGGCCCGCCGAGATCAGTGCGACCCGGGGGCGGGCGGCCAGCAACAGATCGGACGAAGTACTGGTCCGGCTGCCGTGATGGCCGACCTTGAGGACGTCCACCGGGTTCAGGCGCGGCCGGATGCTTTGTTCGACCCGGGCGCCCACCTCGCCGGTGAACAGCGCGCTGAAGCGGCCGAACCGAAGCTCGACCACCAGGGATTGATCGTTGGAATCGAGGTGGCCGTCGCCCGGATTGGGGTGAATCACCCGGTGCTTCACTCCTCCCTGTGTGAAGCGCATGCCGGAATGAATCCGGTCGACGGGGGGGCGGTAGTCGGCGCGGGGCTCGAAGAAGAGGACCCGGCGGAGGGGGAACACCCGGTCGAGTTCCCAATAGGCGCCCAGATGGTCGGCGTCGGGGTGGCTGATGAGAACGAAGTCGAGGGCCGGAACCCTCTCGGTTCTCAGGTAGCGGGCGACGACCCGGTGGGCCAGAAAGCGGTTCGATTCCCTGAAGGGCGAGCCTCCGGTGTCGATCAGTCCGTGGGATCCGTCCGGGTAGGCGAGATGGATGGATTCGGCCTGTCCCACATCGAGCAGGGTAAGGCTGAGGTTGCCGTCCAGCCCCGCCGGACGGGTTGTCCAGAGAAAGAGCAGCGGGGGACCCATGAGAACGAAGAATCGAAGCCGCGAGTGGGGCAGAAAGAGAAAGAGACACAGCACCAGAGCGCAGTAGATCGCGACCGTCGCCGGAGCGGGGTGGGGAGCGTGGATCACCACGTTCCACGATTCCATCGCCTCCAGAACCCACGCCAGAGCCGACCCCGCCGTGCGCACGAGAATTTCCGAAACAGGAGCGAGGGGCGTTCGGTGGAGAAGAAAGTGGGCGAACGCCGAAGGTAGAAAGAAGGCGAAGACCGGCACCGCAAGAACGTTGTTCACCACAGCCGAGAGGCTGAGTTGGTTGGAGTGATAGAGGAGTAGAGGCGCCAGGAGAACGTGGACGGCGAGACTCACCAGAGCCAGAGATAACACTCCCGAGAGGATGTACCCGACCGGGGCCAGGACGGGCCTCACCGCGCGAGTCGGAAGAAACTCGAACCAACCCTCCAGGTGGAAGCGAATCCGCCGCCGCCGGCGAAGTTCCGGAGCAGGCCGGGCGAGAACCCGACCGCAACGGTAGTCCCGAAATCCCTCCTTCAGGTGGGCCGCCAGGGCAAGAGTGGGCGCCGCCGCCAGAATCGCGATCACACTGAGGAAGGTGAAATGAAAGCTGCTGATCCAGAGGGTTCGCGCCGAGCCGGCCAGCAGAGCGAGGGCGGCAAGGCCCAGGCTGTTCAAAACCCGGTTGCCCACGCCGATCATCCAGCCGCAGTAAACAACGCTGGCCATGATCGTCGCTCGCGTCGCCGGTGCGGGAAAGCCGATCGCCGCCGCGTATACCCAGGTTGCGACGAGAGCCGTCAGGTTTCCGCCGAGCCCCAGGGGGCACAGCATTCGGTGCAGGGTGTAGAGAAGCAGCCCCACATGGAACCCCGAGACGACAAACAGATGGACCAGCCCGGAGCGGCGGAGCTGGTCCCAGCGCTCCGGCGTCAGAGCGTTCGCCTTCCCGAGCAGAGCGCTGTCCACGAAGGCGTCGACGGGCTCCGGAATCTTCCGATGGACCTCCACCCGGAAGTCTTGGATATAGGAGAAAAGGGGTCGGAGGATCGAAGTCCGGGGTGAGGTATCGACTCCGAGTCGTTCGATCTGGAGGGGCGATTTGAGCCGGGCGCGGAAGTAGGTTCCCCGCATCCAGGCTCCCCAGCGCCCATCCCGGACACCGGGAACGGCGTGATAACCGGGTTCGCTGAGGGGGACCCGGAATCGGATGCTCTCTCCCCAGGCGAGGGGGGGAGAGAACATCTCCCCGGGCGGTCCCTGACTGGTGGCGACCCACACCTGAAGGGTGCCGGTCAGGGGCACCGGCTCGCCTCGCTGCTCCATCCGGGTCGGGACGAGGTCGAAAGTGAGCTGGTGGAATCGCGCGTCGGGGAAGCCGCCGACGTATCCCGTCACCAGTACCGGTTCATCCGGACGAAACGCGGGCTCGGGGACCGCCGGCGGTCCCCCGGCCAGCAGAAGGAGGACGGCGGCCCAGGCGAGGCAGAAGGCTGGTTGCAGCAGGAGGAATCGGCCGATCTTCCGGCCAACCTCGCGGGGGCGGAGAGGGTGAAAGGACTGTCTTTTCGGCTTCACCAACCATAATTAACGTCCGAGGAGCACGGATCCGCGAAAAGACCCAGATCGCGAAAAGGGGCGTCGTTGTCCAGGGGTTGCGCCCGGGGTTTCCCTTCCGGGTTCATCGCGATGCGGCTACGGCGTTCGATAGAGGCGCCGGTGGTAGATCTGCCCGATGTCCCGAAGGCAGACGACGCGGATTTCCCGGAACTCGCCCGGCGAGTCCGTTGGGGGAGCGAAGGTCAGCAGGTACTGGCCTTTCAACTCTTGCGCGATCTGAACGTAGCTCTGCCCCAGGTCCCGCAGCTTTTCCGGGTAAAGAACGCGGCCCGCGTTGACCTCGGCCAGGTGGTTCATGGAGGCTTCCCTCTCGCGGAAGTAGACATCCACGAAGCTGGTGTCATCCCGCAGGACGTTGCGCATGACCCGGTCGAGGAACTCCACTCTCTCGCTCTCGGCCACCTTCGATTGCACCAGTCGGGTCCGGCTGACGATGTAGAGTACGACTCCAAGGCGCGTCAGCTTAGTCATGAGCTCGTCGTAGCTGGCCTGACTTTCGTTGTCGATGCCGTCGGTGAGCATAATGATGACCCGCTTGCCGTCGATCCGCGCCAGCATTTCGGCGGCGGTATCCAGGAGGGCGTCATAGAGGGCCGTGCGATATCCCTGTTCGAGGCGCCTCAGCGACCGGCGGAGGTCCCGAAGGCTGCCGGTCCAATCCTGCATCAGGCGGGTCTCGTCGGAGAACGATACCAGGGCCATGCGGTCATCGGGCCCGAAGGCCTGGGCGAATCGTATGGTGGCGTTCCGGATATCGTTGAGTTCGTCCTGGACGCTGCCGCTGACGTCCAGGAGGAACACCACGTTGATGGGCGACTCGTCGAGAAGGAAGTTGCGGATGGGCCGCTCGACCCCCTCGTCGTAGAGGCGGAAATCGTTGGCCGTCAGACCCAGGATCGTTCGGCCCTGTTCGTCCAGGACGGTCACCGGGACCCGAACATACTCGGCGTCCACTCTCAGCGTGGGCTGCGCCTCCAGGTAGGCTTGAGACGGGAATAGAAGGAGTCCGAGCAGTAGCGTGCCGGCAAGCGCCCTTCCGCCCGAGTGGGAGGTTTTCGGGGGAACATTCGTGCGGTGTCCGGCCGGCGCGAAGCTCTTCACTTCCTTAAGGGACGAGATCGCCCGGCGTTTGTTTCAGCGAAATGGGTCGACAACACCGATGGCGGAACGAAACCGGCCTCTCCCGTCGACTAGCCGGCCTCCTCCTTCAGGTACTCCAGGTAATCGTCGGACGACAGAAGATCGTCGACCTGGCCACTGTCCGAAATGGCGACACGAATCATCCAGCCATCCCCGTAGGGGTCTTCATTGACCACCTCGGGAGCGTCGGCCAGGTCGGAGTTGACTTCGCTCACCTTGCCCGACAGCGGCATGTAGAGTTCCGAGACGGCCTTCACCGATTCGACCGACCCGAAACTCTCCTCCATTTCGAAACTCTGGCCTTCCTCGGGCAGCTCGATGTAAACCACGTCACCCAGTTCCTGCTGCGCGTAGTCGGTGATTCCCACAACCGCGGTGCCGCCTTCAACGAGAACCCATTCGTGCTGCTTCGTGTAGAGCAAATCAGCCGGAACGTTCATGCCTTCTCCTTTTGCCACCCCAGCTTACCACTCAATCCCGTCGGTAAAAGGGTGTCTCCACAATGCGCGCTCTTCTGGTCCTGCCTCGAATGGGGATGCCCAGTTCGACCCCCGGTTCACTCCGCTCGACGGGCATGTAACACAGACCGATACTTTTCGCCAGGGTGGGAGAAAAGCCTCCACTGGTTACCCGGCTCACTTCCGCGTCGCCGATCCACACCGCCTGACCGTCCCGAGCGATGCCCGGGTCGATCATCTCGAATCCCACCAGCTTTCGTTCAATCCCGTCCTCCTTCTGTCGCCGCAGCTGCTCCTCCCCGATGAAACCCGTGCCGAGTTTGACGGTCCAGCCCAGCCCGGCCTCGAGTGGCGTGGTGGTTTCGTCGATGTCGTTACCGTACAGGGGGTAGCGCATCTCCAGCCGGAGCGTGTTGCGGGCGGCGAGGCCCGCCGCCCGGATTCCGTCCGATCGGCCGGCTTCGAAAAGTCTTTCCCAGAGCATCTCCGCCCGCGAGGAATCGAAATACAGCTCGAAGCCCGGCTCGCCGGTGTAGCCGGTGCGCGAAATGATGGTGTCGACACCGGCGACGAGCCCCATGCGGAACCAGTAGAAACGGATCGATGAGAGATCCTCCTCGCTGATCCGCCGCAGAACTTGCTCAGCGAGCGGTCCCTGAACGGCCAGCTGGGCCAACTCGGCGCTCCGGTCCAGGATCTCGACCCCGCCGTGCCGATGCTCCTGGAGCCAGGCGATGTCCTTCTCCCTGGTGGCCGCGTTGACACAAATGAGAAATCGTTCCGCGTCGAACCGGTAAACGACGATGTCGTCGACAAACGTTCCCCGCGGGGTCAGGAAGGCCGAGTACTGCGCCTGCCCGTCGGAAAGACGCGTCACGTCGTTGCAGGTGACCCTCTGGATCAGGCGGACGGCGTCGGGGCCGCGGAGCTCGATCCTCCCCATGTGGCTGACGTCGAAGACGCCCGCCCGTTTCCGGACGGCCCGATGTTCCTCGACGGCGCTCTCGTACTGGACCGGCAGCTCCCAACCCGCGAAAGGAACCATCCGTGCGCCCGACCGGCGATGGATCCGATCCAGAGGTGTCGTCTTGAGAGTCACTCGAGCTCTCCCGCGTCTTGGGGTGTCAGCCTTCCGAGAACGAAGCATAGAGAGCCGTTCCCTGAGTTGTCAACGGCGGATTGAGAAGCGGTGATCGCCGAAGGTCACTTGGACGCCAGACCCCGGGCGATCAGGCTTTCGGCACGCTCAGGTACCCGACCACGAGCTTTCGGTCGATGCGGGTCACGACCACCTCGAAGGGTTTCGCCCGGCCCTCGACGTAAAAGAGGATCGGCTCGTTGACGGAGTGGTTGCGTTTTCGGATCACTTTCCCGTCGGCCAGAATATAGAGATCGAACTGGCGTCTTGTCGCGTCGGTCGCCCTCAGGTTGAGAGCCACTTCGAAGACCCTCATGTACCCGCCGCCCTCGTGGAGTTCGAAGTTATAGTACTCCCGTTCCAACGATCGCCTTACCCCGTCGATCTCGGCGGTGTTGCGCTCCGCGGCGGTCCGCACCATCGCGATCTCCGAGCGGTTCTGCGTGATGGCCCCCTCGTGCTGGTCGGTCTGCGATTCAAGGCGGGCGATGCTGTTTCGTGCGGCGTCGACGCGCGCTTCTGTTTCGCCGATCTGCGACCTGAGGGCGCCGGTTTCCTGTTTGATGGCGGTAACCTCAGACTGGTCGGCCTTCTGAAGGTTGAGGGCTTGAATCTCCAGAGTCTGTTGCTCCTGCTCAGTCCGAAGCCCCTGATACATGCCGCGATAACGGTTGAGCTCACCCCCCTGGGCGGCCAACTGGTCCCGGCTGCTGTCCAGACCTTGGTGGAGTTCCTCGATGAGCATGCGGGACTCCCGCAGCTCCGCGGTGACCTCGTTGAGCCGACCCTGGTTGCTGGACAGCTCGAGGGAGAGAGACTGGATGCTTGTCCGGGCCTGGTAGAGGTAGTACCCCAGGGCGGTCACCGCCGCGATGACCAGGAACCCCAAGAGGACGGTGGGACCCCAGGATCGGGGGGTCGCGGGGGCCGCCCTTGCCCCGTTACGAATCTTCGCCTTTTCGGCGCGGAAATCGTCCAGTTCCGCCATCAATGGGTCCTTGAACTGCTTCAGGTCGCTGTTCATCGCTATCCCTCCATCGGCCGCGTCTACTCGCGGCCAGCGTAGTAGCCCCTGCGGGTGCGAACGACCAGGTCCGTCCGGTCCCTCACGCGAACCTCCAGCTCCCGCCACCGACCGTCGCGGCGGGGATCGCCGGAATGGTAGCCCAACGTGTACTGAACGCGGAGGTCGTCGGCAATT
>CAYRCA010000262.1:0-6333 GCA_964422565.1 uncultured Acidobacteriota bacterium
CGGCGATCATGCAGTCGCTGTCCACCGCGCGGATGGTGTCGATCCGCCACTGCATCTGACCGTAGTAGTTGTCGCGCTTGAAGGCGAGCCAGTCGAGGCACTCGGGATAGGCCGCCATCTCGCGCGGCGGCTCGATGTCGTCCCAGTCCGCGTAGGAGTAGCGGTACCACGCCTCGGCCAGCGTTTCGAGGTCCATTCCGCCGAGACGCGATACCGTGCCGGTGAAGTAGCGGTCGATGACCTCGCGGCCCAGCCCGATGCACTCGAAGATCTGGGCGCCGTGGTAGCTCTGAACGGTGGAAATGCCCATCTTCGACATGACCTTGACGACGCCCTTGACGGCCGCCTTGATGTACTGTTTCACGGCGGCCCCTCGGTCGACTCCCGACAGGACGCCCTGGGCGATCATGTCGTCCAGCGTCTCGAAGGCCAGATAGGGATTGACGGCACTGGCCCCGTACCCGATCAGGAGCGCGAAGTGGTGCACTTCCCGGGGCTCTCCGCTCTCCACCACCAGACCCACCCGGGTCCGGGTCTCCCCCCGAATCAGGTGGTGATGCGTGGCGGACAGAGCCAAAAGCGCGGGAATGGGCGCGTTGTCCCGATCGGCGCCCCGGTCGGAGAGGATAATCACCTCGCAATCCCGCCGAATGGCATCGTCGGCTTCCCGGCAAATCCGTTCGAGGGCCCCCTCCAGCGCGCGCCCGCCCCCCTCGACGGGGAACAGGATGGGGATCGTCTCACTCTTGAACCCCGCCGATCCGGCGGGCCCGCCCGCGGTTCCGTCCAACCGGCGCAGTTTCTCCAGGTCCTCGTTGCTGATGATGGGCGACTCCAGCCGGATCTGCCGTGCCGACTCGGGCTCCGGTTCGAGCAGATTCCGTTCGGGACCGATGGTCGTGTCCCAGGAGACGATGATCTCCTCGCGGATGGAATCGATGGGCGGATTGGTCACCTGGGCGAACAGCTGCTTGAAGTAGTTGTAGAGCGGCTGAGGCCGGTCGGAGAGTATGGCCGGAGCGGTGTCGTTCCCCATCGAACCGACGGCCTCGACGCCCTTCTCCGCCATCGGTCCCACGATCATCTTCAGGTCCTCGCTGGTGTAGCCGAAAATCCTCTGTTGAAGGTGCACCGTTTCCGGATCGACGGGCTGGGTGACGTCGGGATCGGGCAGATTGCCCAGCGCAATCTGGTGGCGGCCGACCCACTCGCCGTAAGGCCGCTCCGAGGCAATTCGTTCCTTCACCTCCTGGTCCGCGATGATCCGGCCCTGCTCAGTGTCGACCAGGAGCATGCGCCCGGGCTGGAGGCGTCCCTTGTACTCGATCTGCTCGGCGGCGACGTCGAGCACCCCCACCTCCGACGCCATAACCACCAGTCCGCCGCGGGTCACGTAATAACGCGACGGCCGGAGCCCGTTCCGATCGAGCACGGCGCCGATGCGGATTCCGTCCGTAAACGCCACCGAGGCGGGGCCGTCCCAGGGCTCCATCAGGCAGGAGTGGAAGCGATAGAAGCTCCGCATCCTCTCGCTCATCGCCTCGTGACGCTCCCAGGGTTCGGGAATCATCATCATGACGGCATGAGCCAGGGATCGGCCCCCCAGATGCAGCAACTCCAGGGCGTTGTCGAAGATACCCGAGTCGCTTCCGGTCTCATCGAGCACCGGGAGGATCTTCGCAATGTCCTCCCCGAACAGGGAGGACCGGAACAGGCTCTGCCGCGCCCTCATCCAGTTGACGTTGCCCCGGAGCGTATTGATCTCCCCGTTGTGACAAAGATATCGATAGGGATGGGCCCTGGCCCAGGTCGGGAAGGTGTTGGTGCTGAAACGAGAATGGACCATGGCCAGCGCCGTCTCCATGGACGGATTCTGCAGGTCCCGGTAGAAGGGCAGAAGCTGATCCGACTTGAGCATCCCCTTGTAGACCAGGGTGCGGTGGGAAAGCGAGCAGATGTAAAAGCCGGCCCCTTCGGGGACCTTGAGCTCCCGGATGGTGTTCTCCATGCGCCGCCGGATGACGTAGAGCTTCCGCTCGAAAGCCATGGCGTCCGGGAGTTCCTCGCCCCGGCCGATGAAGACCTGCCGGATGACCGGTTCCGAAGCCTTTGCGCCCAGTCCCAGCCGGGTGCTGTCGGTGGGTACCGTGCGCCAGCCTAGAACCCTCTGGCCCTCCTCCTCGACGATCCCCTCGAGAAGCCACTCGAAATGGTAGCGAGCCTCCGGATCGGTGGGAAGAAACACCAACCCTACCCCGTACCAACCCGGCTTGGGCAATCGAAAGCCCAGGTTGGTGCGGAAATCCTGGAAGAAACGGTGGGGCATCTGGATCATCACGCCGGCCCCGTCCCCGGTGTCGGCCTCACAACCGCAGGCACCACGATGATGCAGATTGTTCAGGACCTCGATCGCCTGCTTGAGGATGACATGGGACTTGCGTCCCTTGATGTCGACCACAAATCCGACGCCGCAAGACTCATGTTCGAAGCGGGGATCGTAGAGACCCTGCCGATTCGGTAATCCGTGACTCATATACTCCTTCCCCTTCCGGGATGCTTGGATCAAACCAAAATAGCATGACTCTGGGGAATGTTAAACGCGAAACCCATAGAAAAAACTCATCGAATGAAGAAGCATATCGCATCCAGCCTCGAGTCTGAGCCCCTCGAAGCGCATCAACTGGATCGCCGGATGCCGGAACTGCTGCGGCGATACTGATTTCGCCGGGGCGGCGCCTTCCCCTGGACGACGCCGACGCGCGAACGTGACCACTCCAAGCCTTGATCCGTCCCGAATGAATCTCGCTGTCGAACCGGGGCTGGCCCACGTCGGGGAACCGACTGAAGCGGACCCGCGCGAACTATACGGAACCACGACCCGCCTGCGAAACCGGGTGCCGCCGGCTCCCACCGCGAATCGATCGGATTTCACCTCGTCGATCCGCCTCCCTCGGCTCGGGCTTGAAAAAAAAGCATCCCGGGACCACACATGTTGATCGATTCCACCGCGTTCTCCGCATTCCCGAGTACGGAGAATCATTCGGGAGGCGAATCGCGACCCCATGAGGGTCGCCCTTGAGGCCGCACCCGAAACGCGAGGGAGGGCGTTCGACGCGAATCTCACGGATCCTCAAAGAGTTCGGAGTTCAGAGGTCTGGGACGCAACGTGAAACGATCTACAAGGAGGAATCAATGAAAAGGAAGGTTTCCAAAGTACTCTTCGCGACGGCATTGCTTATTGGGATCGGTGGAGGTCTCCTCCACGGCCAGGGAAATCTGGGCACATCTTTCGAAATCCCCTTCGAGTTTCAGCTGAACGGGCGGGCGCACGACGCCGGAAAGTACCGAATCTCCTATCAAAGCGGAGAACGGCACGTCACCCTGCAGAACGAGAAGACCGGCGACTCGATGCTGGTCAACTTCGTCACTCGAGTCGGCGCGAAGGGACAGAGTTCGCTCGTGTTCGACAAGAACGGAAACGGGCGCTACCTCAAGGAAGTCTACCTGGGGCACTTCGACGGCTTCGCGTTCCGGGCAGGACCGGAGGATCCCGAGCGCCAGACGGTGGTGTCGAGCAACCCGTAGGGAAGAGATTTCGATCCCGGGGCTCCTCGCGTCGGCGAGGGCTCCGGGGTCCCCCGGCTCCGACAAGATGGAGTGGTCTCCTCCGACCACGTTCCTCGAAAAAGCTCGAGGGGTGGTCGCGGTGAATACCGGTGAAGACCCCCCGCGTCCCCGCGCTCTTCCCGCGCCGCCGTTCTTCAAGTCGCGGGACCGCCTATTCGTAGGAAGGGGGCGAGGCCATCCAGATGTCCGCCTGGACCGAGGCCAGACTGGCGAAAATCCGCTTCCCGTCCCGCGAGATGCCCAAGGACTGAAACTCCAGGGGCGCCACCGACAGAATCTCGCGAGAGGCGCGAGTGACCGTGTCCTGCAAGTAGAGCCGATCCCGCAGGAAATAGAGAAGGTGTCGGCTATCCGGCAGCCAGACCGGACGCATCCCCGCTTCGGCCAGCTTCTCCCAACCTTCCTCCGCGAAGTCGTACGCGTAGACTCCCCCTCCCCATCCCGCCAGCTTCCGACCATCGGGGCTCCACGACCAGGCGAACGGGGGCGAAGGCGGATGTTCGCCCCGCCGGGGATCGAGGCTCCGCCTTTGCGCCGGGAAGGCGGCCGGAAAAACGACGGGAAAACCCGACTGAAGGCTGCTCACGACCCACACCCCATCCGGAGACCAGAGAGGCGCCTGCGCCTGGGGACCCTTTGTCTCGCTCACCTGTCGGAGATCGTTGCTGTCCACCTCTACCGTCCACAGTTCGAAGCGCCCGCTGCGGTCGGAAAGAAAGAGGATCCGGTCGCCGTCCGGATGCCAGCGCGGCGCCCGATCCCTGAATCCGCCGTCCGTAAGCCGCCGCCGCACGGAACCGTCTCTGGCCACAAGGAAGATCGCCTCCACTCGGGCTCCAATCGAGTCGAAGACAAACCACTCCTGATCCGGCGACAGATCCGGGTTGGTCGCCACCGGCATCGCGATCGGAATGTCGCGAGAGCTTCCCACAACTCGTCCCCCGGGGGTGAAATCGAACTCGCGCAAGAAGACTCGGTCGACTTCCTGAACGTAGACCATTCGCCTGCCGTCACCCGAGAAAGCGATGTAGCCGGACGAAACTGAGGGAATAGTGACCGGTTCGGGGTTTGCCAGAACCTTGCCGGAGAGCTCGTCGATCCGAACCCTCCAGAGATTCATGCTGCCGGATCGGTCGCTGACGAAGTAGAGGTGGTTCCCGTCGGGCGACCAAACCGGGTTCCAGTCCAGCGCCCGGCCGTCGGTCACCGCGACCGGCTCCCCGCCGCGCGCGGGAATCGTCCAGATGTCGCGCCGCCCTCCCCGAGTGAGCCCCCAGTAGGCGATTCGGTGTCCGTGTGGAGACCAGTCCGGCTGGACCGCGTCTATATCGGAAACACGCCGCCGCTCGCCGGAATCGACATCGACGGTCCAAAGTGAGCTGGGATATCCTCCCCGGGCGCCGGGGTCGGAGAAGGAGCCGCTCGCATACACCACCGTCCGGCCGTCGGGCGACCAGGCGGGGTTGTGGCCGTCGGGGCTCAGGCGCCGGACCACCTCGCCGTCGACATCCAGGAGGTGGATGCCTCCCAGCCCCGGCGACCAGAAGGCGATACGACGTCCATCGGGCGAGGGAGCGGGATGGTTCGCCCCCCCGACCAGTCGGCCCGTCAGATTGACGGGATTAGTTTCCCCGTCTTGCGTGACGAAGATATTCCATTCCCCCTCCGGTTTGGCGGCATACAGGAGACTTCCGTCCGGCAGGAGGCGGGGGTAGAGCTCGCGGCCCGGCAGGGTCGTCAAAGGGGTGAACAGGGCATCCCCCGCCGTGAAGAGGGGCTCCGGGTAGGCCGGTGCCCGATCGATCCGCAAAAGGAGCGCCCCGACGACCAGGACGGCGACAACGATCGACCCGACCAGAAGCCGAGACGGAAAGCGCGGGACCGACGGTGTCGAGAGACCCGCCCACTGACCTCGGGAACCCGCGTGGCCCGGCAGGGCGGCCAAGTCCCGACTGAGTTCCGTAGCGCGCTGGTAGCGCTTCTCGGGATGCTTTTCCAGCGCTCGTCCGATCACCCGATCGAGTCCCGCCGGCACCTCCGCACAGAGAGTGGAAACCGGCTTCGGCGTGCGGTTCAGGATCGCGGCGCGCACGGCGGCCTCGCTGGCCCCCTCGAAGGGGCGCCGACCGCTGATCAACTCATAGAGAATGACGCCGAGGCTGAAGATGTCGCCGCGATGATCGGCGGGCTTCGCCTGGGCCTGCTCCGGGGACATATAGTGAATCGTACCCTCGAGGTTGCCCGGTTCGACAAGGGTATCGGCGTGGTCGCTCTTAGCGCCGTCACCTCGTGCTTCCGGCATGTACCGGGTGGGCTCTCGCAGGCTCGTCTCCGGTCCCGCTTCGGGGCCGGTGGTCGCCTCCATGAGCTGGGCGAGGCCGAAATCCAGGACCTTCACCAGCCCGTCCGGCCGGACCATGATGTTCTCCGGCTTGAGGTCGCGGTGGACGATTCCGCGGGAATGGGCGACCGTCAGGGCGGAGGCGACCTGAGCCACGATATCCAGTTTGACCGATAACGGCGGCCGGCCGTCCTCGTTGAGTTGTCGCAGGGTCTTTCCCTCGACAAACTCGGTGACGATGAATGGCTGCTCGCCGTCCCAACCGATCTCGTAGACGGTAAGGATGTGGGGATGGTTGAGAGCCGAGGCCGCAATCGCCTCCCGTGCGAAACAGTGCAGTCGGTAGGTGTCGCGGGCGAAGCATT
>CAYRCA010000263.1:0-5259 GCA_964422565.1 uncultured Acidobacteriota bacterium
CAGCACGGGCTTCTTCGTCACCGGGTCGACGGGACGCGGCGACACGTTTCCGGGTGATCGATTGGCGCGCCCGATCGCCCGAACGAGTACAGGTGCTCACCCGACGCATCGAAAACCCGCACCTCCTTCGACCCTGAGTCGACGACGTAGAGATTCCCCTCCCCTTTCCACGCCTCCCCTACGACGACGTCGTGGCGCGCTTCGGCACGGACCGGCCCGACACGCGGTTCGGACTGGAGCTGGTCGATGTGACCCGAGCCTTCGAGGAGACCCCGTTCCTGATCTTTCGCGGAATCATCGCCGAGGGAGGGGTGGTCAAGGGGCTCGTCGTCCCCCCGGGGGTTGAGTACTCCCGAAAGGATCTGGACAACCTGACCGAACTGGTCAAGCAGTCCGGCGACGGGGCTCTCTCCTGGATTCGGCGCCTGCCCGAAGGCGGGTTCCGTTCATCGCTGCCCAAGGTCGTGCCGGAAGGCGAACTGGAACGGGCGGCGGCGGCGGCGGGACTCGATGCGGGCCAGTACCTTCTGATGGCGGCGGGCCCGGGAAGGACGGTTCACGATTCCCTGGCGTCCCTTCGCCTTCATCTCGCCGGGCGACACGCGCTCATTCCCCCCAATACGTACGGTTTCCTCTGGGTCCACGACTTTCCGCTCCTCGAATGGGACCCCGGAGAGGGCCGCTACTCGGCCCTGCATCACCCTTTCACCTCCCCCCGGGACGAGGATCTGGAGCGGATCGAGTCGGATCCCGCCTCGGTGCGGGCCAAAGCCTACGACGTGGTCCTCAACGGAATGGAGATCGGCGGCGGATCCATCCGAATTCACCGGGAGGATGTCCAGCGAAAGGTTTTCCAGGCCTTGAACATCGGCCCGGCGGAGGCGGAGGAGCGCTTCGGCTTCCTGCTGGAGGCCCTGCGCTACGGCGCCCCGCCCCACGGCGGGATCGCTCTGGGGCTCGACCGGATCGTCATGCTGCTGGCCGGCGAACGGTCGATTCGCGAGGTCATCGCCTTTCCCAAGACCGCCAAGGCCGTCGACCTCATGTGCTCCGCCCCCTCGACGGTAAACGAGAGGCAACTGCGGGAGCTGCACATCCAGATCCGGTCTTGACCCGGGTGGATCGCCGAAGTCGGGAGCGCCCCGGCATGCCCGGCCCCGGATCGTTCCGACCCGACCCCCCCTGCGGGTCCGGGGCGGGACGCCCGGGCTACCTCGACCGGGCTTCAGATTCGGTGAAAGCCCCGCAAGACGTCCTCCAGGCCCAACCGCAGGACGATGGGCCGGCCGTGGGGGCAGGTGTAGGGGTTGTCGGTGCGAAAGAGTTCGTCGATCAACCACCGCATGCGCTCGGCGCCGAGGGGGGTGTTGATCTTGACGGCCCCGCGGCAGGAGATGGAAATGGCGATCTTCTCCCGAATCCGGCGCAGCCCCCGGTCCGGATCCGATCCGTCGGGCGCGATCTCATCCAGGTTGTCCAACTCGGCGAAGAGCTGATCGAGAAGCCCCGCCGGATCGACGCGCGCCGCCGGAGCCGGAACTCCCCGGATGATCAGGGTCCGTTCGCCAAACCACTCCACCTCGAAGCCGCTGCCGTTCAGATAGTCCAGAATCTCGGCGGCCACCGAGAGTTGGCGCGGGTCGAGCTCCAGCGTCGCTGGCAGAAGGAGCTTCTGGACCGGCACGGATCCGCCGCCGGCCAAGGCTCTGGCGGCACGGTCGTAGAGGATCCTTTCGTGGGCCACGTGCTGATCCACGATCATCACCCCGTCCCGGTCGGCGGCCACGATGAAACTCTCCACAAACTGCCCCAGGACGACGGGGCCCGGGCTCAAGTGGTCGGTCCTGGGCGCCTCCGCTCCGTGGGAGCGCCGAGACGTCGGGGCGCCGGTGGGGAGGGGCTCGGCGATAAAGGAAGATCCCCCCCCGGACCCCTCGGACCCCGCGCCGGACGGGTGTTGAGTCCGGTGAAAGAAGGTTCCCGCGGAGGTCCGACGCGGAAAAGCGTCCGCCGCGTCCCGGGTTCGAGGCAGGGACCCGACCGGCGCATCCCGGGCAACCCGCCCGGGATGGGTACGACCGACAAGAAGCGCCTGTTCGACGGCCCGAAGAATGGCCCGATGCACTTCCTGAGGGTGTCGAAACCGGATCTCCACCTTCGCCGGATGGACATTGACGTCGATGCAATCGGCCCCCGTCTCCACGAAAAGGACTGCCACGGGGTAGGCGTGGACCGGGATCAGATCCCGGTAGGCTTGACGCACGGCATGGGTCAGCAGGCGGTCCCGCACCACGCGGCGGTTGACGAAGAGGTAAAGGGAGTTGCCGGTGTTCCGCTGCTCGTGGGGCAGAGAGGCCAACCCGCGGATCTGGACGCCTTCGGCTTCGTAGGACAGAGGCGCCATGACCTCCAGGAGGCGTTCGCCCAGCAACTGGAAAGCCCGTTCCCGAAGGCTTCCGACCCGGGTCGCCTCGATCAGCCCGCGTGACTGGTGCTCCAGCTGGAACTCGATTTCCGGATGAGCCAGAGCGCAACACATGACCAATCGGCTGATATGGCTGAGCTCGGTGGAGGCCGTCTTCAGGAACTTGCGGCGGGCGGCGACGTTGAAGAACAGGTCCTCTACGGTGATCTCGGTGCCTCCCGGCCAGGCGATCTCGCCGATCCGAAGGCGGCGGCCGCCCTCGTACTCGATCTCCGTGCCCGGACCGGGGCCATCCCGTAGCGCCTCCCGGTCGACGGTTCGCAGCCGGACGCGGGAGACCGACGCGATGGAGGGTAGGGCCTCGCCCCGGAAACCCAGCGTCCGGATGGCGCGCAGATCCTCCAGCTCCGAAATCTTGCTGGTGGCGTGGTGCTCGAAGGCCAGCCGGGCGTCCTCCACCGACATGCCGAACCCGTCGTCCCGAACCCGGATCAGCCGCTTCCCGCCGTCCTCGACCTGCACCCGGATGGAGGTCGCCTCGGCGTCGATGGAGTTCTCCACCAGTTCCTTGACGACCGACGCCGGGCGTTCCACGATTTCACCGGCGGCGATCTGGTGGGCCAGGACCTCCGGAAGGACGCGTACTTTCCCCACGGTCGCATTATAGATGCCTTTGCTGACGAGCGAGGGGCGGCGCTCCGGGGACGGACTTGCCCATACGCCGGAATCCTCCACCCGGGCCTCCCCGCGGCGGGCCCGGAGGGAGGCGGGGAGGGGGAGAACGACGGGCATCCCCGCCCCTCCCCCCAGAAGCGAGGACCGACCGGCTTCCAGCCCGACACCGACGGATCTTCCAGAGCGTTCGGCGAAGGCACCCCCCCTCATTTCGCTACACGCTCCAGGGGTCGCGCGCCGGCTGCGACCGCAGACCGTTGGCTTCGTCGTCGTCGAGGAACAGCTCTCGTTCGGGATCCAGCCTGAGTTTCCGATTCAGAAGCCAGGACAGGGCGGCCGCGTGGCAGGCAATATGCGAACGGCGCATGACCGTCGCGTTGGCCGCCGTGGTGCCGCGTGATCTCATGGCGTCGAAGAAATCCCTGGCATGGGCCGACACGTCGAGTCCGTCGACCTTCTCGGCCAACTGGGGCAGCTCCCTTTTCAAGGAGGGGGGATCCACCTCAATCTCACCGCTGTCGCCGGTCTCCACCCAACCCTCGTCTCCCACGAACCGGACCGGGCAGGTTCCCAGATGCTGAATCCATCCCGGCCGCTCCTGAAAGGGGGTCTCGAGAAAATCGAGCACCAGCTTGACGCCGTTAGCGTAGTGGGCGGTGATGCTGCGTTCCCCGGGTTCGTATTCGATCGGCATGGTCTCGTCGGCCTGGTTCGCCCACTGGCAGAGATCCACCGTATGGGCGCCCCAATCCAACAACCGGCAACCCGAGTCCATGTCGAAATATCCGCGCCATCGCCCGGCGACGTACTGACTGTTATAGGGTCGCCAGGCGGCCGGTCCCAGCCAGAGGTTCCAGTCCACGATATCCGGCGGGGGAGTCGGCTCGCCGGGCAACCAGGCTGTCTTGATCTCCGGAGTGTAGACGGAAGCGTACAGCGTGTGAACCTTCCCGAGCTTACCGCTGTGGACCAGGTCTACGGCTCGCTGGAAATTGGGGATGGTCCGTCGTTGTGTCCCCGCCTGAAAGACGCGCCCCGTGCGGCGCATGGTCTCGGCTAGCTGTTGGCAGTAGGCGATCGTCAATCCACAGGGCTTTTCGCTGAAGACATCCTTGCCGGCCTCGGCCGCCATTATGGACGCCGGAGCGTGCCAGCGATCGCCGGTGGCGATCAACACCGCATCGATATCCGGCCGTTCGAGTAGTTCCCGGAAGTCGCGGACCGTGATGCAGTCGCGGTTCCCATAGTGATCGTCGACCAGTGCCTTCCCCTCCTCGCGACGGCTCGCCTGGACTTCGGCCAGGGCCACACACCGTACATCGGGCAGACCCAGCATCGCCCTCAGGACATACCTGCATCGCGGTCCGACCCCAATGACGCCGAGCCCGATCTTCTCGCCGGGCGGCACCGCCCCCCCTCGTCCCAGGACGCGTGCCGGAAGAACCCAGGGCACCGAGAGTGCCGCGCTTGCGGTCAACGACTTGCGGAGAAAGTCACGACGCGTGGGTTGCGGTGAGCCATTCATTCATCCATCCCCCTTCTTTGAACGAGTCCTCGTTCCGACCCTTGATCTCCCACAGGAAAGAATCGGTTCACCTCATGTTCTCGCACACCACTTCGAAACTCAATCCTCTTTCGCCGGCAAGGTGCGGCGCCCCGTTCCCGGTCCTCCCCTTCCACTCCGGCGGCCCCCTTCCCCAGCCGTGACCGGATTTCCGAAACGAGCCGCCGAGGATGCCCAACCAACTCGAACCTTCAACCTTCCACTCCCCTTCACCCCCAGCATTGCCCGGTCTGTCTTTTCCGAATAGAATCGCCCGGCAAAGGAGATCGCCAATGACCCGACCCATTCATCGAAGAGGATTTCTCAATCGCGCGGTTCTCGGAGGCGCGGCCGCCGGAGTCTACCTGGGCGCGGCGCGGGGATCGGCTCCGGGCGGCGATGCGACGGTGGTCGTCGGCGTCATGGGCTTGAGTCGCGGACGGGCGCTGGCCGGAAGGTTTGCGCGACAACCCGGCGTGGAGATCCGCTATCTCTGCGACGCCGACCAGGAGCGGGCCGAAGAGGCGGTCGCGTTTTTGGCCGAGCGGGGCGGTGGCCCGTCTCAGGTGATCACGGACTTTCGTCGCATCCTGGACGACCCGACCGTGGACGCCTT
>CAYRCA010000263.1:5269-6320 GCA_964422565.1 uncultured Acidobacteriota bacterium
CGCCTTCGTCTGCGCGGCGCCGAACCACTGGCACGCGCCGGCGACCATCCTCGCCTGCGCCGCCGGCAAGCACGTCTACATCGAAAAGCCGGGCAGTCACAACCCCCGGGAAGGGGAACTGATGGTTCAGGCCGCCCGGAAGTATGAACGGGTCGTCCAGATGGGAAACCAGCGTCGCAGCGGACCGGTCTACCGCGAGGCGATCGAACTCCTCCGCACGGGCGCCATTGGCGAGGTGTACCTGGCCCGCGGCTGGTACAACAGCCTGCGGCAGTCCATCGGCCGCGGCCGTCCCGCCCCGGTTCCGGCTCATCTCGACTACGATCTCTGGCAGGGCCCGGCGCCCCGGACGCCCTACCTGGACAACCGGGTCCCGTACAACTGGCACTGGTTCTGGCACTGGGGAAACGGGGAACTGGGCAACAACGGCGTCCACGGACTCGATATCTGCCGCTGGGGTCTGGGGGTGGACTTTCCGGTCCGGGTGACGTCGAGCGGGGGCCGCTACTGGTTCGACGACGACCAGGAGACCCCCGACAGCCACGTCGTGGCCTACGAGTTTCCGGGCGGGAAGCAGATCTCCTGGGACGGGATGAGCTGCAACCGGCATGGATGCGGATTTGTCACCTTCTACGGATCCGGGGGCTCCCTCGCTTTGGATGGGGGCGGCGGCTATGTCCTCTACAACGAGAGAATGGAGGAGGTGCGGCGCGACACCGGGCCGATGGGGGACGACGAGCACATCGCCGATTTCCTGGCGGCCTGCCGCGGCGCCGATCCCCTGTCGGTCTCGGCGGAGATCGAAGACGCGCAGCGAAGCACCCTGCTGTGTCATCTGGGCAACATCGCCCACCGCACGGGACGTACCCTGAACTGCCGGCTGGAGGACGGTCGCATCCTCGGCGACGAAGAGGCCATGACCTACTGGCGCCGCGACTACGAGCCGGGCTGGGAGCCCCGGGTCTAGGGGGCCTAAGGGGGCCTAAGGGATCTGTTGCCGTCATCGGCGACAGCACCTTCTTGCACTCCGGGCTGGCGCCCCTGCTGGACG
>CAYRCA010000264.1:0-6313 GCA_964422565.1 uncultured Acidobacteriota bacterium
GGTCGCGGATTGCCGCCAGTTGCCTTCGGGATGGCGCTGCCCGTGAGTTTCCCACCTCCTATCAGATAGACGAGCCACCCGGAACCGCTCCCAGCAGCGGGGTGGCACTCGCAACTTTGAGAAAGCTTCTGCGATCATAAGTCGTTACTCTCATCCGCCACCTCGTTGAAAGAGCGGTCAATCGATTTAGGCCCAATCCTCCAGCCGGGGCGGTTGGCCCCCGCCGCACCGGCATGTCTCACCTCGCCGTTGCGGGACTCACATGTCCGGCACCGGCCGGAGTTTGTCCATGAACTCCAGCAGTCTCACCAAGGCGCGAACCACGAGAGCTTCACCGGCCCCAACCTCGGCGGCGGTGGCGTAAGTGGCGCCGTACCCGCCCTCGCCGGCGGCACGAATGGTCGGCAGATAGCGCCCGTAGGCGGTGCCGAGAAAGGAAGCGTGCGCCACCATGAACGTAACCGGAAGCGGACTCTGGTCCCGCAGCCGCATCTGATGCTCGATGAACGGATCGGCCGTAACGGCGACGAATCCGTACTTCCCGTTCAGAAGGACCACGGCTATGGCCACCGGAACGGTCTCTCCCGGATTCCAGCGGTGGGCGAACTCGTGGACCTCGGCGCTGTACCGGATGGCTTCGCTCACCGGCGGATCCACCCGGATCCCCCCCACCGTCCGCACCACCACCTCGCCGACCGTCTCGCCCGTCCAGCGCACGTGTTCGAAGGGCTGCTGGTCGAAGGGCTGCTTGTCAAAGTAGGGGTTGATGTCGCCGCTGGCGCCGAACATGTAGAACGCGGTTGCTCCGGGGATTCGAGCTTCAATGTAGTCCACCATCACCCCGACATAATCGCGGCTGATCATCAGATTGTCGGGACCGAGGACCGTCGGATGGCAACTGAAGCTGACCAGGACCGCGCGGGTCTTGCCGCTGGTGTCGTCGACGCGCAGGACCGAGACGGTGGGGTCCACCGGGCTGGTGGGGAGCTTCTCGGCATTGCGCCAGAACATCCGCGCGGTCCCGTCCGGCATCACCTGTCGACGATTGTGGTGAACGCGGGCCAACCCGGTCGCCCCGCCGATTCGAGCCGGGAACAACTGCCGGCTGGCGATCCCCACCGCTTCGATCATCCTGTCCTCGGTCCGTTGCCACCATTCCCGCATCGGCTCGGGCGCCGCGGCGGCCGCCGGTCCGAGAGGCATCGCCGGTCCGGAGTGCGTATGGGAGGCGCAAAGCAGGACATTCCGGATCCCAAAGCGTTTCTCAACCTCGGCCTCGACACGAGGTGAATAGAGCGCAACGACATCGGCGGTGATAACCGCCAGCGACTCGGTTGGTGTCTTGAGCACCAGCACCGTCGCGGACAGCCGGTCGTTCACGCCTTGAGAGACACCTTGACGCGCCGAATACCCCCCCATCCCATGGCCCACCGGCGGGGTGATATCGACCCGCGCGGTACCGGCGAGCAATTCCCCGGCCGCGGCGGGCGCCGCCGCAACAGCAAGAGTCATCGGTACGGACGCGGCGGCGACACAAAAGAATGTCAACCAGAGACGACGAGAAAACAACAATCTTCTCCGCATCTTCTTCCCTCAGGAATCATACTTCTCACAGGTTTGGAGGCCACTCAGGTCTGCGATCTACTCCGCACCGTGGAATGAAGCCAGAATGACCGTTTCGATGTTCCATCCGTCGACCCGCAGCACCGGCTCCTGTCCGGCCAGATCCTCGACCGCAAACTCCACCTGGACCAAACGGGATTCGCCCGGCATGAGGCTGAAGAAGTTGTCCTCCCAGTACGCGGGGGCCACATCCTGGCCGCCTCGCCCCTGGGTCACGCCCAGTCGCACGATGAACGCGAGGTCGTTCGAGGGGTTCGCCACAGTGACAAGCATCGCTCGTTCCTTGCCCCGCTCCTCCATCCGCGAAGAAACCCTCAGGTTCACCCGCGGGAGCTGCGCCAAGTCGGTGAAGTTGGCGCGGGACTTTGCGTTCACCTGGAACACGCGGTCTTTGGTGTAGCCGAGCGGACCCCGAATGTCGGGAACCGTGGAAAGCCAGTAAAAGTTGTCGCCGATGAACCTCCCCTCATTGTCGTGGAGTTCCAGCTTCAGGAAGTGCGTCCGGGTCAGGCCCGCGGGCCACTCGATCTTGAAGGCTTCCGTCTTGCCGTCCGAAACCACGTGGATCGATTCGCTGTGCGAGTACTTCTCGGTCATGTCGAAGTTGTATAGCTTTGCGGTCACCTTTAGATCGCGATAATCGCGATAGAAGGAATTGACCACCCACACGGAATCGTCGTCGTAGGAATACTGGACGTGCAACGGCTCGCACGCCTTCTTCGCGCCGAAGTAGGCCGCCGTTGGGACCAGATACCAGTCTACGTACTGCCAGGTGGGCGACGCCGGCCACGCCGAGTTGAACTTCCACGTCGTGATGCCGGTGGCGTAGTACTTATTGCGGGCGTAGGCCTCGAACATCCCGCGGGCGCTCTCATAGTTCAACGCCTGGCCTTTCACGGTGAAGTCTTCGATGCCTTCGGGTTCACCGTAGCGATCCTTCATCGCCTTGAGCAGCGCGTCGAAATAGCGGCCGCCCTGGATCACGGTGTGATGCGACCACGTGTCGGTCCAGGGAGGCCACATCTCCTCTTCCGGCATCATGCGCCGCATACTCTCCAGCGACGCGACCACGCCGCCGATGCCTCCCGACTGGGCGAAACCCCAAGCCCCGACCTCCTTCACGACGTAGTAGTGCTCGGGTGCGGCGTACGTCCAGGCCTCGCGGCTGCCGGTGCGGGCGCCGCCCCCGTCCCAGCGCAACTTGACGTTGAACACCCCGGAGTGGGGCTGATAGGTCCGCTCCGGCGTCAGTTCCGCGATGAGGCCCCGGTAGGCGTCGTCCAGCGACTGTGAGGGAAACGTCTCGTCGTGGCCCAAAAAGTGTACCAAGCTGGGGTAGTTCCGGATACGCAGGATCGTGTCTCTGACGTTCGCGATTTGCAGGGCCTCATCCGGAATGCTGCGCCCGAACAACTGCTGTGTCACCATGACTCCGTATTCGTCGGCCAGTCGATAGAACTCGTCGGTCTCGCGCACCGAAAAGCCTTCCACGCGCAGCATGTTCAGTCCCGCGTCGCGGACGTATCGGATCATCGCCTCGTAGCGGTCCGGCGATAGCCGCAGCAGCATGTCGTTGACCATCCAGGCGCCGCCCCGGATCAGAATCCTCTTGCCATTGATCATGTAGGCGCGCCAGCCCTCCTCGTTTATGAAAGAGGTGGCTTCGCGGATGCCGAACCGCACGTCGGCGCCGTCCGAAATCTGTCGGTCGACGACCAGTTCGAGCCGCAGTTCGTAAAGCTCCTGGGAACCCACCGTGTGGGGCCACCAGACCCGGGGATTTTCGACGACTAACTGTGGATACTCCGCAGGTGCAAAGTCCACCCGACGCGTTTCGTTCGGCTGCAGGCGCACCGGCTGTGAAAAGCTGATGTCCTCGATTGTTCCGCGCAGTTCGCCCCTCAGCGGCCGCCCGGTGAGATTTGCGATTTCAGCGGACACCGTCAAAGAGGCGACATCGGTCGACGGCAGGTTCAGCCTGGTTACCACGTAGGGGTGCTTCACCCGGGCCGGGCCGCTGGGCCGCAGATAGACCTGTCGCCAAATGCCCATGCTCATGTCGGGCGGCTGTGGGTTATGGTCGTCCCAGCCGATGGTGCCCTCGATCTGCTTGGCGGCGAAACTCCACTCCTCCGCCGGTCCCTGGCCCGGCGCGATGATCTCCACCGCCAGCGCGTTCCGCTCGCCCGCCAAAACCTGCTCGGTCACATCGAACTCGAACCGCCGGAACATGCCGATCACCGACTCCCGCTCGGCGATCTTCCTCCCGTTCAACCAAATGTTCGCCTGATAGTTGATGCCGTCGAAATGGAGGGTCAGCCGGCGACCCCTCAGGCTGGAATGGACGGTGAACTCCGTTCGGTACCACCAGGGGCTGCGGAATTGGCTTTCGGCGGGCATTACCACCCAGGGTCCGGCTCGATATCCGTCCACTTTCTCCAGATTCAGGCCGTAGTATGGATCGGGGTAAACCTCGTTCTCGACCAGAGCCGCCAGCACAGTGGTGGGCACCGCAATTGGATACCATCCCTCGGATCGGAACTGTGTGGTGGAGATCAAAGCACCCGTTTCATTTACCTTCGCTGCGGATTGGAGTTGCCAGTCTTCAGAGAGCACGATCAAGTCATCGGCCAGACCCGCGGCCGGGAACGCGACAAGACACAGCAGAGCCATCACGAGAGTTGAAGCGACTCGTTTCATGATCGAGCATTCCTTTCGTTCAAATCCCTCATCGGCCCGCGGCAAGCCCCCTTAGAAGGACGGGGGGGCTCGTCGCGACAGGAAGGGGGGCGCACCGGTACGCCCAGGCTCCCGTGCACCTCATCCGGGGGCTAGCGGGGGGTATCCGGCTCCGGTCTCAGCTTGCCGGTCCAGTAGCCGAGACGGATGACGGCCTCGTCAATCATCCGGTTCCCGGCGCCCAGCTCCAGCACAACAGTGGCGTCGCTGGCTCCGTAACCACCGTTGACCGCCCCCCGGATGGTCGGAATGTAAGCCAGGCTGCCGTCGGTGTAGCCCCCGAAAAAGATGGGAATGTCCGGCACCCTCTCCCGCATCTCGATTTGATAGTCGACGAAGATCTCGGCGGGAACTCCCACAAAGGCGAACTCCCGGTTCAACAGCAACATCGCCACGGGAGCCTCGTAGCTGTCGCGCAACATGCGTTCCAAGCGCCGTTTCATGCTCTCGGGGATCTCCCGGCCCTCAAACCGCGCCATCACCTTCTCACGATTCCAGCGGCCCCGGAAGGTCAGCATGGAGCGGGTGAATCGCAGGTCGGGATCGGTCACCACCCGCGGCTGGATCGCGTCGACCACCCGCAGCACCTCGGTCGCCAACGCTCGGCCCGTCTCCTTCATGAGCCCGACACCGTTGTGGGCGGGCGGCGTCTTATCGTAGTAGGGGTTGATGTCGCCGGCCGCCCCCTGGATGAATAGGACGACCGGATCGCCTGGCAGGGCCGAGCCGACAATCCGCATCATCTCGCCCGGATAGTCCGCCGAGTACTCCAGGTTCTCCGGACCGAGAACCACCGGATGGCAGGCGTAGTTGACCGCCACCGCCAAGGGGGTCCCGTCCATCCGGTCCAGGCGAAGCACCATCACCGTGCGGTCCACCGGCGATGTGCGAATCTTCGTCTCATTTCTCCAGAGCATCCTCCCTTCGCCCCGGCTCATATGGTAAAGACGGTTGTGGCCTATCGAGACGGCACCCTGTCCAACGCCCAGCCGCACCGGCTCCCGGCCCCGCCAAGCCCGCTCGATGGCGTCTCCGACGTCGCGGACCGCTTTTACCTGCCAAGGGTCCGGGTCTTCCTGCCTCAGCATGGGCCCCGAGTGCGTGTGGCTGACGTTGAAGATCACATCCTCCACTCCCACCGAGCGGCGCACGCGGGAGCGGATCTCCTCCAACTGTGCGTCGGGAAAAGGCCCGATGAGGTCCAGAGTGACCAGGGCAACGGCCCGCTCCTCACCCTCCAGCACCAGGATCTTGGCGCGGAGCTCATCGATGGTCCCCGTGGACACTCCCTGGCGGGCCCCGTAGCCGCTCATGACGATGCCGATGGGGGGATCGATTTGGACCGCGGCCGCTCCCGCCGCCAGTTTGTTGCGATCGGTGCCGAGGACGACCGAGCCGAGCACGGTGGCCAGCACCAGGGCGAATGCGGTGATCGGCTTGTGTCTCATTTCTCTACCTCCTGAAAGCTTCAAAGGGTCGCTGGCACACAACGTAACGGGACCGGAACGCCCACGGGGCGGCAAACCCTCACTGGGACGACCCAGCTTCCTCACGGAATTCTCGCCGCCGCCCCCGGGAAACTCGAAAGGTCATCCGCCACCCACAGAGGGGCGACAAGTGAAAAAAAAGAGAGCCCCAACAGAGAAGAAAAGCGAAGAAACTTCACCTTCGACTCCTCTAATCCAAGACCCCGTCGGTTCCCCGGCGGCGCCTCGCAACCGATAGCGCGGAGGCCAGTGTCGAAAAGGCTCAGCACATCACGCGCAACCCGAGCCGAATCCAGCGCCGGAACGTTTCGAACGCCTAGCCAAGACTTCGGCAGGCTGGTCTGCACCGATCCCCAACAGGCCCACACGCTACTATCTCGTGTGCGTCATGTCAAGAACTAAGGCAATGTGCGCAGCTCACGGTCTTATTTGATGCGTACCTGCAAGAAAAGGGCTATTTCGTC
>CAYRCA010000265.1:0-6311 GCA_964422565.1 uncultured Acidobacteriota bacterium
CGATGTTGGTGGAGGAACTCGCCCGCTTGAAGTGCGTTACCCGCGCGCCGGGGAAGTAGTGGACCCTCCAATCCTTCTGAAGGGCCCGGTAGCAGAAATCCAGGTCCTCTCCGTAGAGGAAGAAGGACTCGTCCAGGTAGCCCGACGTCTCCAGCACTTCGCGGCGGAAAAGCAGGAAGGAGCCCGAAACCGCCTCGACCTCGTGAGGCTCGCCGTCATCCACGTCGGCGAGATTGTAGACCCCGAAGCGCCTCGGAAAGAGGAAACCGAGGCCGGAAAAGCGGTAGAAGGCGGTCGCGGGACGGGGAATGCGTCTGCGGCAGGCCATTTGGAGCGAGCCGTCCGGATTCGTCACGCGACAACCCGCGATACCCACCCGAGGATGATCGAGCAGAAAGCGAACCGATCGGTCGATGGCGCCGTCCACGATCAGACAGTCGGGATTCAACAGCAGATAGAGATCGGCGTCCAGCGCGCGAAGTCCCTGGTTGCACGCCGTGGAGAACCCCCTGTTCTCCGGATTGAGAATGAAGGCGACTTCGGGATAGCCCTCCCGCAGAACCCGGAAGTCCCGGTCGAGGGAGGCGTTGTCGACAACCGCGATCTCGAAGGGGGTCTCCCGGGTCTCCCGGTGGATGCTTTGCAGGCAGCCGGCCAGGTAGTCTTTGGAGTTGTAGTTGACGATGACGATGCCGAGCTTCATGTTCGGTTTACCGGTTTGCGCCGATGCCTCAGCCAGTTGCGGTCGAGGATCCGCCGCAGGTCCCGCGTGGAGATCGTCCGGGTGGCCTGGACCCGGCGACGTTTGCGCAGTGTCGTTCCGGCGCCGAGCAGGGCGTCCAGTTTGGATTTCAGGAAGGACAAACCGCGTCCTCGACCGCCGAAATAGGCCAGGCACAGCAGGTTGAAAAGCGCTCGTTCCGGGAGGTAACGCACCAGCAACGAGGTCGGCATGTTCTTCCAGAAGAGGTATTCGGAGTTGCGGTGTCCGTAATAGACGTAGGCGGGGCTGAGACGCCCGATGCTTCGATTGACCTGGTGGTAAACCACGGCGTCCGGCACGTAAAGACAGCGGTGACCGCGAAGGCGAGCCCGCATGTTCAGGTCGGCGTCTTCGTAGACGAGAAAGAAGTCCTCGTCGAAGCCGTCGAGCTCCTCCAGCAGCCGGCGATGGTACAGGGCCGCCGCTCCGCAGGGACCGAACACCTCGCGAGGCTCGAGATATCCCACGGTCTCCTCGCCGTGACCGATCTTGTAGGCGGAGCCGATCACCGCCATGGCGTCGCCGGCGCTGTCGACGCGGTCGGGCGAGTCCGCGAACAGGATCCTCGATGCCCAGAAGCTCCAAGGTTCCCGAACCCGCCGCAGCAGCGCCGAGAGCCAGCCCGGGTCCAACACCAGATCGTTGTTCAGGACGGCCACCAGATCTGATCGGGTCCGCCGGATGCCCAGGTTGCACCCCCGCGCATAACCGAGGTTGTCCCCGGATTCGACAAGCCGAAATTGGGGAAAGCGCTGCCCGACCAGGCGGGGGCTTCCGTCCGAGGATGCGTTGTCGACCACGACCACCTCGTCGGGGGGACGGGTCTGGCTCAGCAGCGACTGGAGGCAGTATTCGATATGGCCCAAGCCGTTGTAGTTCACCACAACAGCGGCTACTGTAGGAGACACAGGCCGGTATTATAATACCGGAATCGGCGATGAAGACAGATGAGGCGCGTCTCGGCATTCTGGACTCCCCGGTGGAGGAGACCGCCCGAGAGGGCCACCTTTTCGGATTGCTGTCGAATCGCCTCTTTCTGCTGCTGGTCGATCTGGCCATCGGTGCCGGCGCCTACGCCGGGGCTTGGCTGATCCGGGTTTACGTGCCCCTGCCCCTCACGCAGGATCTCCTTCCCCAGGAGCGCTGGGACGTGGTAAGCCATTTCTGGCCGGTGCTGGTCGTCAGCCAGGGCTTTTTCCTCTATATCTTCGGGATGTACGACGACTTGCGGGGGCTGCGCTATCGAGAGGTACTGACCCATGTTTTCACCGCCTGCCTGAGCCAGGTGGTGGCCGTTACGTCCATCTTCTATCTGACGAATGGAATCTTTCCACGATCGGTGATCCTGGTCTTCGGCCTTTTCAACTTCGTTGCTCTACTGGCCTGGCGGGCCTTCGTGAAGAGTCGAGTCCACGCCGGCGTGCTGAGGGTGCTGATCGTCGGCGAGAGTTTCTCCTCCGTGAGGGAGATCACCCGGGAGGTTCAGCGGAATCCCTGGATGGGTTTGAAGGTTGTGGGAATCGCCGCCGGTTCGGAAGGCTTGCCGGAAGGGGACGAGTCGCTTGCGGCCCCCCTGCTGGGAACTTTGGAGGAGGCCCCCGAGCTGGTTTCCCGCTACGGCATCGACGAGATTATCTTCGCCTCCCAGAACACGTGGAAGGATCGGGTCCTCCATTCGGTCAGCCGGTTGCAGGTGGAGCGGCCGCTGCGGATCGCCATTCTACCCTCCGTGTATGAGATCGCCATCGGGAGGCTGAAGCACATCAACCTGCGCGACACGCCGCTGATCGAGGTGAGGCGCAATCCGAACGAACCCTTTGAGCGACTGGTCAAGAGGGGCTTCGACATTGTCATCGCCTCCTTCTGCCTGCTCCTTCTGTCGCCGTTGATGCTCGCGATAGCGGCGGTGATCGCCCTGCAGTGTCCGGGTCCCGTCTTCTACCTGCAGGACCGCGTCGGAAGGGGAGGGAAGACCTTCCGGTTGATCAAGTTCCGAACCATGGTGCCCGATGCGGAGCGGGAGTGTGGAGAGACGTTCGCCCAGCCGGGCGACCCGCGGGTCACCCGGTTGGGAGGCGTCCTGAGGCGCTTTCGGCTGGATGAGGTGCCCCAGTTCCTCAACGTCCTGAAGGGCGACATGAGCTTTGTCGGCCCCCGCCCGGAGCGGCCCGGATTCGTTCGGGCCTACTCGGAGAGCCTCCCTGGATACAATGAACGTCACAAGGTGAAACCCGGGATGACGGGGCTGGCCCAGGTACGCGGCTACTATGACACGGCGGCGCAGAACAAGCTCAGGTATGACCTGGCCTACATCTACAACTACAGCTTCTCCCTCGACCTGCTGATTCTTCTCGAGACGATCAAGGTGATCCTGATCCGTCGCGGCTCCTGAGGCGCCCGGGGCGGGCGCCCCGTCGGGCCTGTCGGACCCGTCCGACGCCCGCGCTCGACCCTACTCACTTTCCCTCCGCAACCGGTAGTACTCGACCACGCTCCGGATGATATCGTCCAGACTCCGCTCGGGACGGTATCCGATGAGGCGGTGGATCCTGCTCAGGTCGGGCACCCGTCTCGGCATGTCCTCGAAGCCGACCTCGTAGGCCTCCTCGTAGGGGACGAGCCGAATCTCGGAGGCGCTGCCGGCGAAGTCGACGACCCTCCGGGCGAGTTCGCGAATGGTGATTTCCTCGTCGCTGCCCACGTTGAAGACCTGTCCAACCGCCGCCTCCAACTCCATCAACCGGCCGAGGGCTCGAACCGCGTCGGAGACGTGAGCGAAGCAGCGCGACTGAGTCCCGTCGCCGAAGACTGTCAACGGTCGCCCCGCCAGGGCTTGCCGGGCGAAGTTGGGAAGGACCATCCCGTATCGTCCCGTCTGCCGCGGCCCAACCGTGTTGAAGAGGCGCGCCACCACCACCGGCAGGCTCTTTTCGCGCCAGTAGGCGAGCGCCAGAAACTCGTCGATCGCTTTACTGCAGGCGTAGCTCCAGCGGCCCTTGTGGGTGGGTCCGAGAACCAGGTCGTCGTCCTCGGAGAACGGAACCTTGGTGGCCTTCCCATAGACCTCGGAGGTGGAGAAGAGGACGACCTTCTTCTTCTTCTTGGCCGCCAGTTGGAGGATGATCTCCGTGCCGCGGATATTGGTTTCGATGGTGCGCACCGGGCTCTCCACGATGAGCCTGACACCGACGGCGGCCGCGGCGTGAAGAATCACGTCGGCCTCATCCACGAGTTCGGCCGCCACGGGAATGTTCATGATCGAGTCGACCGTGTAATGGAACCTGGGGTGGGCCTTAAGGTGCGCGATGTTCTCGATCCGGCCGGTGGAGAGGTCGTCGATGATGTGAACGGAGCGCTCCTGTTTCAGCAGGTGTTCGGCCAGGTGGGAGCCGATGAACCCCGCTCCCCCGGTGATGAGAATTCGCACTGTGTCCGCCTCCCGCCCTTTTCGGACCCCTCCGACCGGTTCGACGCGTCCGACCAGTCCGACAGGTTGACAAGACTACCCGCAAACTCGGGTTTTGACCAGCCCTCCCGGCCGTCAGCCCGCTGAGCGGCCAGACTCTCGGGTGCTATAATGCATTTCTCCGGGCGGTAAGAGGCGAAATGAGAAGCATCTCGGTCATCGTACCCCTTTTCAACGAAGAGCAGGCGCTACGCGAGCTTCACGACGGGATTGCGGCCGAGTTGGAGTGTCTCGATGCCGACGCCGAGATCATTTATGTGGATGACGGCAGCACCGACCGTTCGTTCGAGGTCGTCAAGGCCCTGCAGGGCGAGGACCCGCGTATCCGGATCATCCGGTTTCGCCGGAACTTCGGTAAGTCCGCCGCCCTTTCCGCCGGATTTCGGGAGGCCAGAGGCGAGATCATCGTAACGATCGACGCCGATCTCCAGGACCTGCCGAGTGAGATGCACAAGCTCGTCCTCAGGCTCGAGGAGGGCCATGACCTGGTTTCGGGTTGGAAGAAGGACCGGCAGGATCCGATCGGGAAGCGGTGGCCCTCGAAGATCTTCAATTTCGTCACCTCGTTTCTAACCGGAGTTCCGCTGCACGACATGAACTGTGGTTTCAAGGCTTATCGTCGGGAAGTTGTGGAGGAGATCCGGGTTTACGGCGAGATGCACCGGTATATTCCGGTGCTGGCGAGCTATCGAGGTTTTCGGGTGGGGGAGATTCCCGTCGAGCATCGCCGACGACCGTACGGGTCCAGCAAGTACGGGGTGGGCCGCTTCTTCGGCGGATTCTTCGACCTGTTGACCGTGATCATGCTGACCCGGTACAACCGTAAACCCCTCCACGCCTTTGGAATCTTTGGCGTGATTCTCTTTTCATCCGGTCTTCTGATCGAGCTGTATCTGACGGTGGGATGGTTCTTTGGCCGGTGGATCGAATATCGGCCGGCGTTGCTGTTCGGAATCCTGCTGCTGATCGTGGGGATTCAATTCGTCTTCTTTGGGCTTCTGGCGGAGATGATCGCGTACAGCACCCGTCGCGACGAGGACTTCTCCATCAAGGAGATCGTTGAGGGTGGGGAGGGAGTCAGCCCGCGCCGGGGCGAGATCCGCGAGCCCGTTTCTTGAGGACGCAGGTTCAGTCGGAGGGCCCGTTCCCGCCTTCAACCCCATACGTCGGCACACGGACCAATGGAATCGGGGATATTCCCGGTGATGGCCCCGCGATGAAATTTGTTCTGGTAGGTCCGGCCCACCCTCACCGGGGTGGAATCGCTCAGTACAACACGTCGCTGTACCAGGCTCTGGCTTCGCGCCATGAAACCCTGCTGATCTCCTTCCGCAGACAGTATCCCGGCTTCCTTTTTCCCGGGACCTCCCAGCACGACGGTTCCCGGGAGGCCTTCCGTGTACCCTGCGAGGCGCTGCTCGACTCGGTTGGCCCCCGAAGCTGGAAGGCCGTGGCCGATCGGATCTGCCGATTCGCGCCGGACTGTGTGGTGTTTCAGTGGTGGCAACCCTTTTTCGGTCCCGCCTACCGGGACGTGATCCGCCGCGTCAAGTCCAGGTCGACGACCCGGATTCTGTTCCTTTGCCACAACATCTATTCACACCAGGAGACCCCGTTTCCCGGTCGTCGTCGTCTGGAGAGAGCGCTCACCCGCCGGGCCTTCGCCCGCGTCGACGGCTTCCTGGTTCACGCCCAGGACCTGGTCGGCGCCATCGCCACCCTCACCCCCGGGCGTCAGGTTCGGCGGATCTATCATCCGGTCTACGATTTCTACGGACGGTGGGACGGAGGCGCGGTGGAGAGGCGGGACAAGCCGAGGTTGCTGTTCTTCGGGAAGATCCGGCCGTACAAGGGACTAAAGACTTTGCTCGAGGCTCTGGCGCTGGTCAGGCCGCGACTCGACTTCGAGGCGACGATCGCCGGTGAGTTCTACACGGATCCCCGGCCGTATAAGCGTCTGGCCGAGAGACTCGGCCTCGAGGGCAGCCTGATCTGGAAGGACCACTATATCCCCAATGAGGACGTACCCGGAATCTTCCGACAGGCGGATCTCGTGGTGCTCCCCTACGTCGAGGCGACCCA
>CAYRCA010000266.1:0-6308 GCA_964422565.1 uncultured Acidobacteriota bacterium
GCCCCCTACGTGCCCAGTCCCCGTGCATCAAGGGACCCCTTGCCGCCGCCGACCGGCCCGCGCTCCGCTTTCCCGGAGCTGCCTCTCGATCAAGATCGCATACTTCATGTACGTCCCCACCGCGGTGATGATCGCGATCGTCAGCCCGTCGAGGCCGTCCCGGAAGCCCCTCTGAACGACGTAGTGCTTCACGAAAGAGGCCAGGCCGTGGGCGACCGGATCCCACGAGCGCGCCCGCCGTCCTTGCTCGTAGAGCGCCCGCGCCCCTCGCGCGCTGAACTTGTCGATCCTGCGGACCATGTCGCTCCAATCCGCGTAGGAGTAATGCAGCAGGTCGCACCGGAGTCGCTTGAGATCCTTGGCATCCACGTGGGAGTGCCCTGGAACGGGCAGATAGCGGCAGCGTGTCTTGTCGTAAAGGCGAGTCACGTAGTCCGGGTACCAGATGCGCATCCACTTCTCGCCCACGAAGGTCTTTCTGCGCAAGGAGAATGCGTCGTGGCGGGTCGTCTCCAAATTCAACCCGAGGATGCACGCCACCGCGGAGTCCTCGAGTCGCTCGTCGGCGTCGATGGAGAGGATCCACCGGTTCTTGGCGAACCGGACGCCGAAGTCCTTCTGCGGGCCGTCGCCCAGGTAGGGCTGCACGTGGACTTGGGCCCCCAAGCGCCGGGCGATCTCACAGGTCCGGTCGCGGCTCTCGGAGTCCACCACGATGATCTCGTCGCAGACCTGGCGGGCCGAGTGGATGACGCCCTCGATATTGCGCTCCTCGTCGAGCGTGATGATCGTCGCCGTGATCGGGAGACTCATGGCGAAGGGGGCCCCCGAAGCAAGCCGGCAGCGTCGTAGGCCGCCATCAGCCGGGTGAAGTACTGCTCCCACGTGTGGTCCCGGACGGCCCGACGGGACTCCTCGCCGGCCCGGGCCCGCCGGTCGGAATCCCACAGCAGACCGGCGAGGGCTTTCGCGAGGGGTTCGGGGGAAGGATCCTCGATGAACAGGCCGTTTGGGTCTCCAAGGACCTCCGCCGCTCCGGTGCGGGTCGTGGTGACCACCGGCACCCCGCAGGCCGCCGCCTCCAGGACGACCAGACCAAACTCCTCGATGTGCGCAGGGTGGGCGAGCACGTCGACGGCGTGAAAGAAGCGCTCCACCTGAGGGATGGGCGTCCGGAACAGAAGGCGCTCGCCGACCCCGAGGGCTGCGGCGAGCTCCTCATACCGGGGAGCGTCGCGATCCTTCCCGACCACCAGCACGCGGAACGCATCTGGGCGGGACGCGGAGAGCAGGGCGGCGGCCCGGATGAGGACGTCGACGCCCCGTTTCCGAAAGTTCCCGCTCGTGATGAGGCCGACCACGGGCGTCTCGTCGTCGATCCCCAGATCCCTCCGGCCCTGGGCGCGAAGGGCCTGCCCGCTCTCCACCCCGAACCGGTGCGGGTCGTAGCCCGGGTGGATCGCCTGGACCTTGGAGGGCGGGACTCCGAAGCGCGCCTCGATGTCGTGCTTCATGAGGTTGGAGTTCGCAATGCACAGCCGAAACGCGTTCTCCCGCAAGACCATCGCGTGCAGTCGCCCCACGCTCCCGACTTTCTTCCGCGACTCCCCCGGAATCAGCTCCGTCGCCAGGTGGACGAGGTTGTGGAGGAAGAGGGCGTCTTGATCGAGAGTATCCCCGTTACCGATCACCAGATCGTAGTTGCCTCTCCCCAAGGCCCGCCGAAAGGCCTTGGCAAACGCGAGGCGGCGCCGGAGGTTCCCAAACAGGCTGCGGCCGCGGATCTTCCTCGGGATCCCCCCCGCCTCCCGGACCCGCCCCTCGTCGAGGGCCTCGCCGAACACCTCGACGGTGTGACCCTGAGCAGTCAAGACCCGTGCGTGCTCCAGGACGATCGCCGCCGCCCCGGTCAGGCCCCCCAACTCTCTCGCCGCGATGGCTACCCGCATCGGCGCTACTACCCTTCGGCCTTCGGTCTCCAGAGGCCGCACGGGCGGGTCACCTTCGAACGATCTCGCGCCAAGGCGCCGCACCCCGTCACTATATTCTCATCCGCTTGCGCAGGCACAGCCGAGCCCCGTACCAGGCCCGCTCTGCCCAGCCGTAGTGCATCGATATCACCCTTTTTCGCTCCTGCCGTCCAATTGACGCGTTCTCCATGCTACTCGAGACTCCCCCCTTGCAAAACACCGCGACTAGGGAGTCGATCCGGCAGTAAGTCAAAACGTTCTGCCTTACCCCTCGCACCGCCCACTCATAGTCGCCCGCAATCCGAAAGGATGAGTCGAACCGGCCATTCTTCTCAAACGCAGCACGTCGGTAGAATGTTGCAGGATGAGGTATCGCTCCCCGGAACAAAGAATACCGGCTCACCCGGCGCTTCTCTACGATGCTTCCCCTACCGGTCTCCCTGTCGTAGCGGAGCACGCTCCCGTGATATACGTCAGCTGGTTTCTCATCGTTCCCCGAGATCTGCCGGATCGCGGCGGCCACAGACCCGTCATCGACGAAGAAATCATCGGCGTTCAGGAACAGGAAGAGGTCTCCTCCCGACGCGGAAAACCCCTTGTTCATCGCATCGTAGATTCCCTCATCCGGTTCACTGATCAGGTGGGAGATCCTGGTTCCGTGCTTTCGGACCAAGTCGAGGGTGGCATCCGTTGAAGCACCGTCGACGACGATATGCTCCAAAGGATCGTAGGTCTGACGGGCCACGCTCGAGAGCGTTCGCTCGAGCGTGCTGGCGGCGTTGTAGCACACCGTAATGACGCTTACGGAAACACCGGACACCGCATCTTCTCCCATCCGCTGGATCGATCACTTCCTGTGGGCCGAAGCTTGGCAGGAGCCGGCCGCGTAACCTGGTCGGGCCTTCTCCATGTCTGCTATCGTCTTCGACTCCATGCGGCGGCTGACATTGTTTCTGAAGATGGACGACGAGCGCTTCAAGACCCTTCGAAACGCCTTGTTCGATAACTCCCGGTCGGTAAATAGATGCAAATTGCGTCCGTTCGAACAGAACACGAGTCCAAACTCACGGCTGATCCATTGCAGAGTCTTTTCTGTATAGAATGATATATGCTGGCCATGATCGAAAGAATAATACCACCATGTTTCTGGCGTAGGAAGTGGATCTGGCAACAATAATGTAGAAAACAGAATATTATTAGAAATAGAAAGAATTTTCGAAACCTCGCGCATAGGCTCCAAGAAATGCTCAAATGCCTCAAAGCAGGTCACACATTCTATTTTCTGCGGGCCTCCAGCGTACTCGAATCCCTTGGCGATTAGATTCTCTGCGTGGGGATCATGCCAGTAGAAATCGAACCCGATGTCCCTCATCCGCCGAACCAGCAAGCCATACCCGCCGGCGTAGTCTACAAACTTGCCCCCCCGATCAAATAGAGACCAGATTACTGTAGCACTCTTTTCCGCAAGCGAGAGGTTCCTTGTCAGAATCCCCGTATCCATAGGGTTGATCGGATGTTGGTACGCCTCCTCAAGCCAGGAAGGTCTATCCGCCTGCAGAAAGCCGCATCGGTTGCAGCTAGCGAACTGGGCCGTGTGCTCGCCGAGGACCACTGCTTCGAACGCCAGCGTGGTGCGATGACCGCAAACCCTACACGAGTCCACCCGCCGGACTCCCTTCCCTCCCCGCCCGACTCGCCTCCGAAGCGCTTCCTCTGCCTGAACCGTGTCGACCCTCTTGACTCTCAGCGAACACTCGACGATACACCTCGGCCGTCCGGCGAGCCGTTTCCTCCCAACGAAAGAACCGGAGCCGCTCTCTTCCCCTTTCGACGCATTCGGCGGCCAAAGCTCGATCCGCGAGGACGCGCAGCACCGAGGCCCTGATGTCTTCCTCACTGGTGGGATCGAAGTACACCGCCGCATCGCCGGCGATCTCTGGGAAGCAACTGGCATTACTCAGGACCACGGGGCAGGACTCGGCGAAGGCCTCCAGAATCGGGATGCCGAACCCCTCATATCTGGACGGGAACACGAACGCCCTCGCATTCTGGTAGAGCGATCCGAGAACGGCATCATCCACGTCCCACTGATGTACTGCCTCCCTGACACCGAGCGTCTCGAGGAGATGTTGTTCGTGGTCTCGAAAGCGCCCGCCCCCGGCACAGACCAACGCTGGCCCTGCCTGCCGATCCAGGATGGGCGCCAAGGCCCTCAGGCAGGTCTCAAAATTCTTGTATCCTCCTCGTTTACCGACAAACAAGAGATAGGACTTGGGAAGGTGATCCGGGCGAGTGCCCCGGGAGGTGACACGGGACAAGTGAGGCGCCCCGTGGTGGACGACCGTCACCCGTTCCGCCTCGATCCCATAAAAGCGCACGATGTCGTTCTTCGTATGTTCGGAAACCGCTATGATCGCACAGGCCCGGTGAGCTAGGTCCCTCACGCCGCGCAACTGATCTTCCTCCACCTCCCCCTGTACATGGAAGAGTTCGTCAATCAAATCGTGGATGGTTACTACAAATGGCTTTTTTTTACCAAGTATGTCGAGAAAATAGTCGTCGTAATATGTTGGATGGAAAACATCAAAATTCCCGGATCGAATAGCATTAACACTGCATAATTTATTTTTTTCCCACAGCCACTTTCTAATTTTCCTTACGACGCCGATCCCTATCCCTGGAAAAAACCTAGTTGGATCGCAAAATCCTGCTTTGTACGTATAAATATTGTTTGAATACTTTAGCGCCAGCTGAAACTCTATCAACCCCGTTTCACTGTATGACTTCATCAGTTCGGAAAAATACCTTGATATCCCCCCAAAGTTCTGCCGAGAAAAAATCTGGTGGTCGTACAGCACGCGCACGAGGACCTCTGTTTTCGCTAGACAGATGGAAGGGGTACGCTCGGGCGACGTGCAGACCCCTGGAACCTCTGGGTCGCCTCCCGTCTTCCGTCGTGTGGGACCACGATCGAGATGGGGGACCCGTCTTCCACCTCTGCCATGCCGGCGCCCTGGACCACGTGGGGCCGGGGAGAGTCCGCCGGCTCTCCCGTGGGGCAACCGGGCCTCACGTGAGCACCCTCACCTCGGGGCGCTCCTCGCCGAGGGGGGACTGGAGCCCCCAACGGCACCGGAGCGCACCACTGCGAATCTCCCGCTTCCGCCGCCGGTAGTACTCACGGTTCGCCCGGATGCCCCCTGGCTGGTGGGGCGGGTGGTACAGGTGGACCGGGAACTCCCGCCGAAACGGGTTCCGGCCGCCCACCCCGGCCCGGTGGAGGCGGGCGCCCAGATCGTCGTCTTCGTTCCCCCAGCCCTGGTACTCCTCGTCGAAGCCGTTCACGGCAACGAAGTCCTCCTTCCACATGCCGCAGACGCCGGAGCGGAGCTTGGGGCCTATCCTCCGCAGGCGCAGGGCAAACAAGAGACGGTAGAGGCGGTCCTTTCGCCACTGCCTTCGGACGACAGCCAGTTGGGCCTCCGACACGAGCGGGGAGTAGTCTCCCGCACGCACCATGTCCCAGGTCAGGGCCTCGGTCTGCCCAGCAGTCAGCCGAACGGGGTACCCGACCAGAAACTCGCGGGAGGCCCGCTCGCGGACGAAGGTCTCGACATACCCCCGGGAGAATAGGATGTCCTGGTCCAGGAACACCAGGTAGTCCCCGCGGGCCACCCGCACCCCGTTGTTGCGGCACTTCCCCGCTCGAAAACCCCGGTGCTCCTGCCGCACGTACGTCAGCCCGAAGCGCAGATCGGGCAAGAGGTCCGCCAGGCTCGCCGGGACATCGCAGTCGGATCCGTCGTCGGTGAGGACCACCTCGTCCACCGGATGGGACTGGTGGCTGAGGGCGATGAGCACCCGCCGCACGAACTCCACTCGGTTGAACACCGTGACCACGGCAGTCGTCGTCACCACACCCCGCCCCCTCCTGCACCGGCCGATCCGGCAACCGGCTCCTCACCCACGCCGGCCACCCCTGCGGGAACCGCTATCGGCCGACACGCCGTCGCAGGCTGCGAGAACTGCTGCCGGCGCGATATCCCCCATGCAGCGGAATTGCCCCCGGGGACACCTCTGCCCCCCGTGGAGCCCGCAGGGCCGGCACTCGAGCTGCACCTCCACCACGCGCGATGCGGCGTGAAACGGGCCGAAGCCGAGCCCGGTCGTTGTCGCCCCGAAGATCGCCACGGTCGGGGTTCCGCGGGCGGCGGCCACGTGCAGCGGGCTCGAGTCGTTGGTGACGAGGAGGTCCACGCAGTCCATCCAGGCCGCCAGGGCCTTTAGCGAGGTTCGCCCCGCGGCGCTCACGGCCTGCGGGCCGATGCCCCGGGCCAC
>CAYRCA010000267.1:0-492 GCA_964422565.1 uncultured Acidobacteriota bacterium
TGGGAGCGGAGCGGTGATTACGGGTCCAAGTACCGGGTTCGAGGTTGAAGTCCCGGGGCGTCTGGACAATATCCTGGTTTCAGGAGCGCCAACCTCCTTGTAACCCGCTCCGCTCTCATCGAACTCCTGCGGCATAATCACGGTTGCGGCATGGGGGCCCCATTCTCGCCGAATGTGGTCGAAGATCGACACGCCAAGGTGTGCCCGTGTCGGGTTCTTGGGTAGGAGAGGTGACATGACTCTGGGGCGATTCAGGATCCCTACGTATGGTTTGATCTTTATTCTCGGCACCCTTCCGGGATTTGCCTCTCGGCTTGAGGCGCTCAAGAAGCAGGCCCTTGCCGAGGTCGACGAGACGCGCGATACGATCGGCCGGATCGCGACGACCCTTTGGGATTACTCCGAAACGGCTTTGCTCGAACATCGGAGCGCGTCTTATCTGATCGAAATACTCGAGGCCGCCGGCTTCCGGGTCCGCCCTCCGGGCGGGCA
>CAYRCA010000267.1:502-6298 GCA_964422565.1 uncultured Acidobacteriota bacterium
CCGGATTCCGGGTGCCGTCCGGGGTGGCCGACATGCCGACCGAATTTGTCGCGGAGTTCGGCCGGGGAGAGCCGGTGGTCGGGATCCTCGCCGAATACGATGCCCTTCCGGGCGTCGGGAACGCCGCGGTCCCCCGGCGACAGTCTCGAGCGGATGGGGTCGCGAGCGGCCACGGTTGCGGCCACAATCTGTTCGCCGCTGCGAGCGTCGGCGGCGCGATCGCCTTGAGTCGAGTTCTCGGCCGGGAAAGTCTTCCGGGCACGATCAAGGTTTTCGGAACCCCCGCGGAGGAGACGCTGGTCGGAAAAGTCTACATGGCGAAAGCTGGCGTCTTCGACAATCTCGACGCCGTCATCGACTGGCATCCCGGCACCGCAACCGGGGTCCGCAATCAACCCGGCCGTGCGATGAACAGCTTCGAGGTGGAGTTCTTCGGGCAGGCGGCGCACAGCTCCGCGGATCCCTGGAGCGGCAGGAGCGCGCTGGACGCGGTCGAACTGATGAATCACGGCGTCAACCTGATGCGGGAGCACGTCAAACCGACCGCCCGCATCCACTACGTGATTCCGTCCGGGGGAGAGGCCCCCAACGTGGTTCCGGAGTATGCGCGCGTCTGGTACTACGTCAGGGAGGTGAATCGTGAAGAGGTCCGGAAATACTACGAGTGGATTCTGAAAATCGCCGAGGCGGCCGCCATGGCGACCGAGACAACCCACAAGGTCGCCTTGATCACCGGGGTCCATGAGTATCTGCTGAACCGCCCTATTCAGGAGGCGATGCAGAAGAATCTCGAGTTGGTGGGTCCGGTTGAGTTCACCGAGGAGGAACAGGAGTTTGCCCGGTCTCTTCAGGGGCACCTCGGTGTGGAGCGGAAGGGATACGATGCCGAGATCAGACCCCTCGGGGATTCGCTGGAGCCGGTCGAAGGCGGCTCGACCGATGTTGCGGAAGTGAGTTATCTGGCGCCTACGGCGGGTTTCCGGGTCACCACGGCCGCCGCGGGTGTGCCCTGGCATTCCTGGGCGACCACGGCCTGCCATGGTTCGTCCGCCGGGAAAAAAGCGGCACTTGTCGCCGCCAAGGTGATCGCCGCAACGGGGGTCGATCTCCTGGCGGATGGAGATCTGACAGCCAGAGCCAGACAGTCGTTTCAAGACGCCACCGAGGGCAGGCCCTACGTGTCGCCCGTCCCGGCGGATCAAACCCCTCCTCATCCGCGGAAATAGCGCGGCCCGTTGGAGTTCGTGTTTGGCGTTGACGCCCGCCTCGCCCTGATGTCCGTACCTCCGGTGATGCGCCGGACCCCGAAGGCGATGTCGATTCCCACCGTGGTGTGGGCAACGAGGTGTCTGGTGTGGAGAACTTCTTCGGGCGAGACAAGGGGACGGTCTCTTTTCTCTCTTTTCTCGCCCGCCATGCGTTTGTCGTTTGGCTCTTTTCCCTCACGGGGAGAGTCTCTCTCGCCAATCGCAAAAGCAGGTGTCAGTACGTGGGCGTAACGCGCAGGATCTTGTCGTCTCCGGGACGGGGGTCGCTGCGGCCGTCGAGGTTGTTCGTGAGGACGTATAGGGCGTCGTCCGGCCCCACCACCACGTCGCGCAGGCAGCCGTACACGCCGTCGAACCAGCCGCTGGCGAACAACCGGTCGATTTCCGCCACCTCGTAGCCGCCCCCTTTCCTCTCCAGGCCGACTCGGACCAGCGCCTCACTCCGAAGGGTCGCCACGTAGAGCCTGCCTCGGTGGAAAGTCATGCCGGAGGGCGGCGTGGCGTGGGGCCACATGATAATTGGGTCGAGGTAGGGCTCGACGCCGGCGTCTCCAACGACGAGGGGCCAGCCGTAGTTGCCCCCCTTGCGAATCACGTTGATGATGTCCTTGTCGCGCAGGCCGAACTCACCAGAGGGCCCGTGCTCCGAGGAGAAAAGGTCCCCCGTCTCGGGGTGCCAGGCCAAACCCTGGGGATTGCGATGGCCCAGCGAGTAGACCGGCGAACCCTCGAACGGATTGTCTTCAGGGATGCCGCCGTCGGCGTGTACCGGAGGATCTTGCCGCCGAGATTCTCCCGATCCAGCGCGATTTCGGCCTGCCAGATGTCGCCGGTGCAGACGTAAAGCATCCCGTCGGGACCGAACGCGATTCGTCCGCCGTCGTGCACTCGGTGGCCCGGGATGCGGTCCACGATGACACGGTCGAACTCGGCCGTGCCTCCCGTGTCCCGCAGCCGGTCCACGCGGTTGTACAGCGAGCCGCCGTCGCGATGGGTGTACATGACGTAGAGCCAGGGCTGGTCCGGGAATTCGGGATGGACCGCCAGGCCCATGAGCCCCCCTTCACCGATATGTTCCACCTCGACGGTCGCGTAGGGTTCCGGATCGAGCCGCCGGTCCCGGATGACGCGGATGCGCCCGGGGCGTTCGGTGGCCAGGGCTCTGCCGTCGGGGAGGAAAGCGAGCGCCCAGGGGATCTCAAGGTTCTCGACCCAAGGCTCGACGCGGTACTCGGCGGGTTCGGCGATGAAGTTGTCCTCCACCTTCTGCGGAGGCGGACCCACGACCAGCCTTCCCGGGGCCGGCAACGTCCCCTCGCGGACCTAGGCGTTGCAGGCGGAGAGGAGGAGAAACATGACACTTAGTGCTGAGAGAAAACGATCAGTCATCTGTGGCTATCCCAATTCCGGTTAATTACGGTCTTGAATGGTGGCCTCGATCGACACGAGACCGACAAATTATAGTGAATCCCGCGATTTGCCGCCGCCGTCCCGCAGCGGCTCGTCGCCTGCGACCGGTACAACTCCTGTCGCCCGACGGCCTCACCGGATCCGTTTCGGCGGAACGGCGGACAGGTATTCCAAGTCCAGGGAACCGAAGAGCGCCTGGGCGACGACGGGCCGGTCCGATTCCAGCAGGATATAGCCGCCGACTTGGTCCGCTGAAGCGGGAACGAGGGAGGTCAACACTTCGGACAACCTCGCACCCGCGGCCAGCGCCAGATCCGCGTTCCCGACCGGGTCCCCCGAAGGTGCGTACACCTTGAGGGTGACTTCGGCGGATTCCGGGGACGGGTTGTACAGGGCCAGCCCCGAGGCGTACTGCAACGCGTCGGGATCGCCGAAGAGGATGTCGCCCATCACCCCCGGGCCTTGGATTGAAATTGTGGGCAGACGCCGCAGGGTGCGGGCCGAGAGTAAAGACTCTCACGATGAGGCCGTCGTTTCGCGGATTCGTCTCATGGAACGTTATTTGTTATCGGAGGACCGATATGATCCGTCGAGACCGTGCTCAATGGCTGCTTCGCGAGATGCTGGGCGAGGGGGCGGCCTTTCGGGAAGGACAGTGGAAAGCCATCGACCTGGTGGCCAACCGGCGCAGGCGACGAGGCCGATTGCCATCGGGTCGACGAGCTGTTCGCGGCCCGGCTGGGGCAAGAGCGTCGTCTACTTCATCGCCACCCGCATCCTGCGCGACGAAGGCTGCGGCCCCACGCTGCTGATCAGCCCCCTGCTCGCCCTGATGCGCAACCAGATCGCGATGGCCGAGCGGATGGGGGTCCTCGCGGCCACCATACACAGCCAGAACCGGGAGGAATGGAGCCGCGTCGAAGAGAATCTGCGGGATGATCGCCGCGACATCCTCCTGATCTCTCCGGAACGGCTCGGCAACCGGGAGTTCGTCACCGGCCTGATGCCGCTCATGCGCGGGCGGGTGGGGCTGCTGGTGGTCGACGAGGCCCACTGCATCTCCGACTGGGGCCACGACTTCCGACCCGACTACCGACGCATCGTCCGAATCCTGAACGCGCTTCCTCCCGACGTGCCGGTCCTTTGCACCACCGCCACCGCCAATAACCGGGTGGTCGACGACATCCTGGAGCAGGTCCCGGGACTCGAGGTTCTGAGGGGCCCCCTGACTCGCCCATCCCTGAGGCTGTTCAATATCCGCCTGGACGACCAGGCCGAGCGGTTGGCTTGGCTGGCGGAGTTCCTGCCTCAACTGTCTGGAAGCGGGATCATCTACTGTCTCACCATCGCCGATGTGCGGCGGGTCGCAGGGTGGCTGCGCTCTCGGGGCATCGAGGCGAGGGCGTACCACGCGGACCTGGAGGCGGAGGAGCGGGTGCGATGCGAACAGCGGCTCATCGCCAACGAGGTCAAGGCGCTGGTGGCGACGGTCGCCTTGGGGATGGGCTTCGACAAGCCGGACCTGGGCTTCGTGATTCACTTCCAGCGCCCCGGGTCCGTCATCGCCTACTACCAGCAGGTGGGTCGCGCCGGGCGGGCGGTCGACTCGGCCTATGGCATCCTGCTGAGCGGCCGCGAAGATGACGAGATCGCCGACTATTTCATCCGCACCGCCTTCCCGCCCGCCGAAGTCCTGGAGAGGGTGATCGATCTGCTCGGCGCCCACGACGGCCTCGGCGTCGAGGAGATCACCGCCGAACTCAACGAGCCGCGCGGGTCCATCCAGAAGTCGTTGAAGCTTCTGGAGGTCGATGGAGCTGTAGGACACGAGGGAAGGCGCTATTTCCGCACCTTGAGTCCGTGGTCGGCGGACGTGTTGCGGGCCGATCAGATTACCGCGTTGCGGCGGGCCGAGGTGGAGGAGATGCGGCGCTACGTCGAGCATCCGGGCTGCCTCATGGAGTTCCTGTCGCGGGCGCTGGATGATCCTCGGCCGCGGCGCTGCGGTAAGTGCATGAACTGCCGGGGTGCCTTTCCCCGGAGGGTCTTGCCGGAGCGAAGCCTGCGCAAGGCGGTCGAGTTCCTCCGGGGTGATCAGATTGCGATCCCCCCGCGGACCCGGTGGCCCATTCCCGTCCTGGAGGAGCTCCGGGCTCTGATGCCGGGGGCTGTGGGGAGAACCATCAAAGGGACGGCTTCAAGCGTGATTCCCGAGCGGATTCGGCTGCGGGAGGGGCGCGCCCTGAGCGTCTGGGGTGACGCGGGGTGGGGCCGCCTGGTGGCCGAGGGGAAGTATCAGACCGGGCGCTTTGATGGCGCCCTGGTCGAGGCGGCGGCCCGTCTGATCCGGGAACGGTGGTCGCCCGAGCCCCGGCCCGAATGGGTCACGGCCGTTCCCTCGACCACCAGACCGGCGCTGGTGCGGGATTTCGCCGCCGAACTCGCCGCACTCCTCGAACTGCCCTTCCGTCCCGTCATCGCCAAGCGGAGGTCCACTGAGCCGCAGAAGCACATGCGAAACAGCGTCATGCAGTTGCGCAATCTCCTGGGAGCCTTCGCGACTGCGGAGGCCGTACCGGCGGGACCGGTCCTGGTCGTCGACGATCTCGTCGATTCCCGATGGACCATGACGCTGCTCGCGGTAATATTGCAGGCGAACGGGAGCGGCCCGGTGTTCTCCTTCGCTCTGGCGTGCGCCACTCCCCGAGGCGGTTGATGAGCGTGCGAACCTTGTTGACGGATGACGGATCGGCGATGCTGCTGCTCTGCTCCGGTCTGGGCCTGCCCACCGGCGCGTCGGCGTCGGCCCCGCAACCGTTGACCTTGGCCGAGTGGAATCAGCTCGCCCTCGCAATCCAACAGTCGGCCATCGGACGTCCGGCGGGTCTGCTCGGCAAGGACGCCGACACTCTGGCTGCGGAACTGGGCGGCGGGTTTCCCGACTTGGATCGTGTGGCGCGGTTGCTGGAGCGGAACGTTCAGCTCGCGCTGGAGTTGTCCCGCCTGGCCGAATTGGGGATCTGGGCTGTGACCCGCGTCGATCCCGATTACCCGGAACATCTCCGCGCCACTTTGAAGCGGAGGGCACCGGCCGTGCTGTGCGGCGCCGGAGAAATCG
>CAYRCA010000268.1:0-6286 GCA_964422565.1 uncultured Acidobacteriota bacterium
GCCCGGCTGGGGGACGTGGCGGGTCGGCGTGGGCGGCTGGAACGGCGTTCGCGGGATGACGGGCGACATCGACGGCGACGGCCATATCGACATCCTCATGGGCGGGGTCGTCTGGTTTCGCAATCCGGGCAAGGCCGAAGGCCGGTGGACCATGCACCGCATTGACAATGTGCGGACGCACGACGCGCTGCTGGTCGATCTCAACACCAACGGCCGGCTCGACGTGGTGGGCCGTGATCAGTCGGCCTTCGGCAAGACGGGCAACGCGATCTACGTGTATCGCCAGGAGAGCCCCGAGCAGTGGACCAAACGGGTCATGCCCACACGGCGAGGGCATTCAGGTCGCCGATCTGAGGGGCAACGGTCGGCCGGACATCGTCATTGGCGGCCGATGGTACGAGAATCCGGGGGATATCATCGCGGGCGACTGGAAGGAGCACGTCTACACCACGGATTGGACCCACCCCGACGCCAAGGTCGAACTGGCCGATCTCAACGGCAACGGGAGGCTCGACGTGGTGCTCACGCCCGCCGAATTGGCGGGACAGACGTACAAGATCGCTTGGTATGAGGCGCCCACCGACCCGCGCAGCGCGGATTGGGCCGAGCACGTCGTTGTCGAGAAGGTCGAGGCCGTCGTTCATGCCCTGGCGCTCGGCGATTTCAACCGCAACGGCCACGTGGACATTGCCTACGCCGAGATGCACCAGGGGGCCGATCCGGATGAGGTGGTCATCATGCTCAACCCAGGCCGCGGCGGCGCCTGGCACAAGCAGGTTCTCTCCACTCGCGGGTCGCACGACATCCTCGCCGTTGACATCGGCAACAACGGTGTCCTGGACCTGATCGGAGCGAATCATGGCGGCTCCTACCAGACGATTGAGTTGTGGCGCAATCGCCTCGTCCCCGAGGGGAATCGCCCGTCGCGGTGATGGTCGACGAAAGGTAGTCCGCCGGTCACGCAAAATTGCGGGTTGCTTCGGACGGAATACAAGGTTGCCTCCGCTCTGTCCTTCCTGGCCCAGGGAATTCCCTTCCGGGTGGCCGAGCGGACTTCCCCGCAACTGCTCCTCGGACTGTTCGACGGCCATCCGGGCGGCCCAGATTGTATTTCGCTTCGCCCTTGAGGTCGGGAACAAGGCTCAGGCGGCACCACTGTCCGCGCTTGCCCACTGCCCACTGTTGTCCACCCACCGCCGGGATCACCTGTACGGGCGTATTCCGACCGCGGCGGCTCGGTCCGCCTCCCACTCGAGAACGATGACTTCGTGTTCTCGAAGCAATGGCAGAACAAAGCTCCCGGATGCATCCAGCGGCAATTCCTCGGCCAGGTTCAGGGCCCTCGCGCTCGCAAAGCGGCCTCCGACCAGGAAGTGCAAGTCCCGCATCTCCACCGCCTCCAAGAAGGTTGTTCCAGCGTGCCCTATCAGATTCACCAGGTGGACGAGGGTCCGGCGGCGATCCGGCTGCTCCAGGACCGTGATCTCCACGGAGGGATGCGCGTTGGTGACCAACTGCCGCCTGCCGTCGAGGAGGTGATCCACCAGATCGGACACCAGAAGGCGATGCTGGTCGCTGCCGTAACGATAGTAGAGAGCGCCCACGTCCCAAGGGATGTAAGCGATCCGGCCCGATCCCACGGACTGGACGATCAGTCCCGGTTTGTCGGTGCGCTCCGACAGCGTCGACACCTTGTCGGGCGGGCCGAATGTGGACGGCGGGATCAGGGTCAAGGCGGGGGCGTCGACCGGCTCGAGCTCGAGGTAGTCTCCTTCCAGCAACAAAGTGGTGGTTTGCCGGAGTGAGGGGACTAGACGATGGCTTTCGATCCGCATGTAGGCCGAGCGCGTGTCGGTCCAGAGACGGATCGGGCTCGGCAACCCTTGTCCCGGATGGGTCGTCCCCGCGACAAGCGCCCGACCGCCTGCGGACAAGTAATCCCCCAATTCGCTCGGAGGGGACCCGCCGGGAATCACGAGCAGGTCGGCGGAGGCGGGATCCAGAAGCTCCGGTCGGTGCGTCACCCGAAACGGGACATGCAGCTCGGAGAGCAGCCTAAAGAAACCCCGGTAGCTGGCCGAGTGGGACGACCAACCGGGTCCTTGCCGCGCATAGAGGATGACCCGTCCCGCGTTTCTTCCGCCCGTCAGTATGTCCTCGTGCCTCCGGTGCCACCGGAACACCGGCCGCACCGCCTCGAGCGCGGTGCGGTCGGGCTGATCGAAAGTCCCCAGAACAACAAAGGCCGGAAAGGCGCCGTGAGCGATATTCTGGTAGAGAAACGCCCGGAGCCCGGTACCCGGAACACTGGAAAAGCGGTAACGCATCTCCTGATACGGCATGACCAGACTGAAGGACATCTTGTTCGGATGGCTGTTGAGGGCGCGGTTGACGCTTTCGCTCGCGGAATAGATCCACTGGGGCAGCGGGCGCCACTTGTAGAAGTCCGCCTCCGAGACGATGCCGTCGGTGTGCTCGCGGAAGTAGGTCATGAAGAGGGCCCGCGGGTTCTTCTCTTTGATCAGGCTCCGAAACTTTTCGGCTACCTCCCCGGCGCTCTCGAACATGAACTGGTGGTAATCGGCGTCGGGTTCGGCGGGAATCGAGCGGCCGTACTTCCGCCCGAACCGTTGCCGGCACGGGTCGCACCGGCAGAGCCCGATGTCGTTGCCGTAATAGTCGGTCCTCAAATTGCCAAACCAGTTGAAAAAGAGGCCGTCCAACTCGTAGCGGTCCAAGGCTTCGCCGAGGATCTCGAGGGCTTTTTCATGGTAGTAACCCCCGTTGATACAGGATCCGTGCAGTCCGTTTTCGTCGAAGACCGGTTCTCCCGCATGATTCCTGAAAAACCACTCCGGGTGGGCCTCGAACACCTCGGTGCGGGCTCGGCTGAAGTCGAACCGTCCGATTACCCGAATCCCCCGGCGATGCGCCTCGCGAAGGACCTCGCCCACCAGGTCGCGCCCGGGTGGAAGGAAATCGCTGGGATAGTGGTGACGCACCCGGGTCGGGTAGTGGGCAACGATCCCCCCAACGCTGAACAGCAGGGTGTTGGCCGGAAACTCCTCTACCTGCCGGATCAGCTCGTGGGGATCCAGCGCGGAATCCGTCTCGCGGAGGTTTGTCTGAAGCAGGCGCAGAGGTTCCGTCATCCACCAGCCCTGCTGCCCGGCGGCCCAGTTTCCGCCCGCCAGGATCGCAATCCCGAGAAGCGCGAAAAGGACGGATCCGCCGCCGGCGCGCGACGGCCGGAGTCTCGCGCGCCAGGGTCGTCGATCATTCCCCGAGGGGTTTGGGTATCTCATCGTCGGATACTCAGGATAGCCCTCGACCGGGAAAAGGAAAAGAACCGAAAATCCCGCCCGCCCGCGAGACAAGTTCGCCGAAGAGTTGCCAACCTTGCGGGAGTCCGGGATACTCTCCTTTGTTCGATTCAGGCGGATCGCGAAGCCATGCGGCAACCCGCCCGAAGCCAGGCGCTTCCCACTTCCCGCCGGGAGGCTGGCGGGAGCCGCCGGACTTGCCGCGACGGCCCTCAAGCGGAGAGAACCTCAAAAGGCCTCGTACTCGGGGATGATGAGTTCGGTTCGAAACCTCCAGGATCTCGGCCCGCTCCGCCCGGCTTCTCCGCTTCCGGTGCTTCGGGATGGCCTGGTGCGATTGGAGGGGACCGATGATCAACGAATACGCGTTTGAGATGGCGACTTCGAGCGTCCGTTTTGGCTGGGGTGTGACGCGCGAGGTGGGGATGGACCTGGCCGAATGGAAGGTGCGGCGGGTCATGGTGGTGACCGACAGCGTGCTTCGGCGCCTACCGCCGGTTGTCAAAGTGCTGGAGTCGCTGGAAGAGAGCGGCGTCGAGTTCGGAGTGTATGATCGCGTGCGGGTGGAGCCGACCGACGAGTCGTGTCTGGACGCGGTTCGGTTCGCGCAAGAGGGAGGGTTTGATGGATTTGTCGCCGTCGGCGGCGGCTCGACGATCGACACAGCCAAGATGGCTAACCTGTACTCGACCTATCCGCCGGAGGAGTTCTTGGACTACGTGAATCCGCCGATCGGGCACGGCCTGCCGCCTCCGGGGTCATTGAAACCGTTGATCGCGATTCCGACCACGGCGGGCACGGGCAGCGAGACGACCGGGGTGGCGATTTTCGATTATGCCAAGCTGCGCGCCAAGACCGGGGTGGCGCACCGGCGATTGAAGCCGACGTTGGGAATTCTGGATCCGGAGAACACCTCCACGCTGCCGCCCGAGGTCGCGGCCTGCACTGGGCTGGACGTGCTGAGCCATGCCATCGAGTCCTACACCGCACTGCCCTACGGTCGGCGGGAGCGGCCCGAGCGGCCGTTGATGCGCCCGGCGTATCAGGGGTCGAATCCGATCAGCGACGTGTGGTCGCTGGAGGCATTGCGGTTGGTCGCGGAGTACCTGCCGCGGGCCGTGCAGGATCCGGGTGACGGCGAGGCGCGGGCGCAGATGCTGCTGGCGGCTTCCTACGCCGGCGTCGGGTTCGGAAACTCGGGGGTGCATCTGCCGCACGGCATGTCATACCCGGTGTCGGGGATGGTGCGAGGCTTCATGCCGCCGGGGTACACGGTGGATCATCCCATGATTCCGCACGGCATGTCGGTGATTCTCAATGCCCCGGCGGTTTTCCGTTTCACGGCCGAGGCCTGCCCGGAGCGGCACCTGAAGGCCGCCGAGGCGCTGGGCGCGGAGATTGGGCGAACGAGTTTACGCGATGCGGGGAAGATGCTGGCGGATTGCATTACGGATTTCATGCAGCGGCTGAAGATGCCGAACGGGTTGGGCGCGGTGGGATACGGGAGCAGCGATATTCCCGCGCTGGTCGAGGGCACGCTGCCGCAGCACCGCGTGACGAAGCTCTCGCCGAGACCGGCCGGCCGGGAGGAACTGGCGCGGCTGTTCGAGGACACCCTGGTGGCGTGGTGAGACTGCGAACGTGGGAATCATAGCGGGCCCGATCGATCTTGATCCTGATCGAGTTTGACGTTACGCGCCAGTCAGCTATTCTTGGGAGGGAGTCCAACAATTGACGGTGCTTGCTCAAATCGCACCTGACATGCTGATTGACAACATACGAATGGCAAGCATTTGAAAACAAATAGCTTACACTGAGGTCCTTCGGTTCGAATACGATCCGGGGTGCCGACGCGCAGATTTCGAACCTCCGGAAAACCGCAGTCCCCTGGTAGACTGGAAGCCGAGAGGTGTTCCATGGGACGCGAATCCGTCATCGTGAGCGATCCGGAGATCCTGGGCGGCACGCCGTGCTTCCGGGGAACGCGTGTGCCCCTTGATTCGCTGATCGACTACCTTGAGGCCGGCGACACGCTGGACGAGTTCCTGGACAACTTTCCTTCGGTTAGCCGCGAGGCAGCCATCGCCGCACTGGAAGAAGCGAAGGCGCTTCTCACCAGTCCTCGATGATGATCCTGATCGACGAGAATCTGCCGCGGAAGCTGGCCGCTCACCTGCACGGACACGAGTGCCGCACGGTCGTCGAATGCGGCTGGTCTGGGAAGAAGAACGGCGAGTTAATAGTACTGGCCGATCCGCTGTTCGATGTCCTGCTGACCCTCGACAAGAATATTCCTTACCAGCAGGACGTGACATCGGGGCGGATCTCGGTGCTGATCGTTCGTGCCCGCTCGAACCGGATCCAGGATCTGCTCCCGGTCATTCCTGAGTGTCTGGCCGCGCTGGAGAGCATCCAGCCCGGACAGGTGGTTCGCGTCGGCACTCTCCCCGCGCGTTGAGCGCTTCAGGCCTTGTCCCTGCTCCAACTCACATAGACGCGACCGTTGTCAGGGTCATACACGACAGACAGAGTCCACGATCTGCCGGAGTTGCCAGGAAAGCAGCTCCTCGCGCTTCCCCGCCGCGTTTCGATAGCGCCCCGCGATATGGAACTCGATTTCGCCCGCTGCGATCTGGTAGCCGCAGGGTGGCCGGCCGCCGCCAGTCGCACGGCACCGATAGCAGCGATGGACCTTGTTGCCACGGCGGCAGCTATGCGGGGTGAGCGGCCGCCCACACCGGCCACAGAGAATCTTCCCCTTCAACGGCCATGCAGAGCCATAGTTGATTGGTTTCGGCCTCACGGTCCGGCGCGCATCCAGAGCGCGGCCCGCGGCCTCGGACAGATCAATGCCGACGATGGGCTGATGGCATCCGGGGCGGACTCCGACGCCATCCCGGAAGTAGCCGGCGTAAACCGGATTGCGCAGGGTTGCTACGACCTGCCTCGCGCTCCAGGGACCG
>CAYRCA010000269.1:0-6262 GCA_964422565.1 uncultured Acidobacteriota bacterium
CTTCGGCAAAGCGCTCCGCCATCTCGTGGGAGAGGCCGGCGACGCGGCGGTAATCGAAATCGGCTGGAATCGCGTGGCCTTCGAGGTGCGACAGGCGCTCCACGTCGCGCAGTTGCTGTTCGATGTAACCCTGGTAGCGAATCTCCGTGCGCACACCCTCGAGGTCGTCTCTCTCAAGGGTCAGGCCCCCGGCCTCGAGAAGCCGGGCCAGGCTCTCCAGAGAAAGTTCGGGCCGCCGCGCGATCTGCTCGAGACCCGCGCCCGCCTCGATCCCATGATCGCGGCGAAGGTCGGCGCAGACCGGCCAGTCCCGACGAAGCGTGCCGCGTCTCAAGAAGGAGACGGCCGCATTCATCCGGTCCGCCCTCCGCTCGAAGGCCCGGTACTCCGTGTTCGACACAAGGCCGAGGCGGCGCCCGTGGGGAACGAGGCGTCGGTCGGCGTTGTCGATGCGCAGCAGAAGGCGGTACTCGGCCCGCGATGTGAACATGCGGTAGGGTTCGTCGACCCCTTGGGTGATCAGGTCGTCGATGAGGATGCCGATGTACGCCTCCCGGCGAGAGAGGACGAAGGGCGCCTCGCCCGCAGCCCCAAGGGCCGCGTTGATGCCGGCGACCAGACCTTGGGCGGCGGCCTCCTCGTAGCCGGTCGTGCCATTGATCTGCCCGGCGTGGAACAGGCCCTCCACCCGTTTCGTCTCCAGCGAAGGAAGCAACTCACTGGGCTGAACGTAGTCATACTCCACGGCGTAGCCCGGGCGAACCATAATCGATTCCTCCAGGCCGGGTATGGCGTCCAGCATGGCCCGCTGGACGTCGACGGGCATGCTGGTCGACAGGCCGTTGACGTAGATCGTGTCCGCGTTGAGCCCCTCCGGCTCAAGGAAAAGCTGGTGCCGTTCCCGGTCGGCGAAGCGCACCACCTTGTCCTCGATGGAGGGGCAGTACCGGGGGCCGATCCCGGAGATCCTGCCGCCGTACAACGGGCTGCGACCCAGGTTGCCGGCGATCACCTCGTGCACGCGGCCGTTGGTGAAGGCGATCCAGCAGGGAAGCTGCGGCAGGGCCGGCCGCCCGGCGCTTTGAAAGGAGAAGTAAACGGGCTCCGGATCCCCCTCCTGCGCTTGGAACTGCGAAAAATCGAGGCTCCGCCGATCGAGACGGGGAGGCGTACCCGTCTTCAGCCGGCCGGTGGGAAAGCCCAGATCCGCAACGCATCCCGCCAGCTCGACGGCGGCCTTCTCCCCCGACCGTCCCGCGCGAAAGGTCCTCTCGCCCACGTGGCAAACCCCGTTGAGAAACGTCCCCGTGGTGAGAACGATGGCCCGGCAAGCGATCTCCTCCCCGCCGGCCAGCCGCAGACCGCTCACGCGGCCCCCCTTCACCAGGAACCGGGCCGCCTCGCCCTCCAGCAGCGAGAGCCCGGGGATCCGGCGGAGACGGCTCCCCATGTCCTCCCGGTAAAGGCGTTTGTCGTTCTGTGTCCGCGGAGCGCGAACGGCGGGCCCCCGGCTGCGGTTCAGCAGGCGGAACTGGATCGCCGTGTTGTCGGCCGCCCGCCCCATCAAGCCGCCCAAGGCGTCGATCTCCCGCACCAAGTGGCCCTTGGCGATACCTCCAATGGAGGGGTTGCAGGACATCTGGGCAATCATGGAGAGGTTGATGGTGAGGAGCGCGGTTCGAGCGCCCATTCTCGCCGCCGCCGCCGCCGCCTCGCAGCCGGCGTGTCCTCCACCCACAACCACAACATCGAACGGGGACATCCCCACATTATAGGAGAATGATGCTCGACAGGGGCTCCGCCGGGACCCTTGTCGTCTTCGTCTCCTCCGATCAGTATAATGAGCGCACCATGTTTTTTGGCAAGAAGCGCTTGACCGAGACGGTCAAGTGCGCCGGCTGAGCGTCGAAGCTGGCACCGGAGGTGCTGGCACGAGTTCTGGCTGACTTGGAAGTCTATTCGGACCCCCGGGTCATGGTTGGCTTTGAAAACGCCGACGACGCCGGCGTGTACCTACTCAGCGAGGAGCAGGCGCTGGTGCAGACGGTGGATTTCTTTACGCCCGTGGTGGACGATCCCGACGTCTACGGCCAGATCGCGGCGGCCAACGCTTTGAGCGACGTCTACGCCATGGGCGCCCGCCCCCTCTTCGCGCTCTCCGTGGTGGGATTCGCCCCCGGCGGGGGAGTGGACGAGGAGGTGCTCGCCTCCATTCTCCGCGGCGGAAGCCGCAAGATGGCGGAAGCGCGGGTACCGGTCATCGGCGGCCACTCCATCCAGGACCCGGAGATCAAGGTCGGCTATTGTGTTACCGGAACCGTGGATCCCCGGCGGGTGTGGAAAAACGCCGGCGCCCGGCCCGAAGACGTCCTGTTTCTGACGAAGCCCCTGGGGACGGGCATCATCACCACGGGCGTGAAATTCGGGAAGACGCCGCCGGCGGTTCTCGAGGAGGCGGTGGCCGTCATGCTCGAATTGAGCGCCGCCGCTCAGGAGGCGGTGCTGGACCTGGCCGTCCACGGGGCCACCGACGTGACGGGTTACGGGCTGGTGGGACACGCCTTCGAGATGGCGCGGGCCAGCGATGTGACCTTGCTGATCGAGGCGGCCGCGGTCCCCATTATCGAGGGAACGGCGGAGTTGGCCCGGAAGGGGATGCTGCCGGGCGGCATCCTTTCGAACGAGGCGTACTCCGGGTCGGCGGTTGCCTGGGGGAGCGTGGAGGCGCCTCTCCGCCAGATCCTGCTCGACCCCCAGACGTCCGGAGGCCTCCTCCTGGCCGTCGACGCCTCCGACGCCGACACCGCGGCGTCCCGCTTGGGCGCGAGAGCCCGTCGAATTGGCAGGGTCCTGGCCCGGCAGGGGCCCCTGATCCGGTTCGAGTAGGCTCCGCAGGCCCCGCTCGAGGCGACGGCCTCTCATTCCTACAGGATTGGCACGGTTTACGCGCGCCCTTCGCGGGGGAGGCTAGCTGAGAATCCGGCTAACCCGTCAAAGAAACGAACTCCCCGAAGCGCTCAGTCGGGGCGAATCTTAAGGGAACGCAGGAAGCGCTCGTCCTGAGTGGTCAACTCAAGTCGGGTCGCCGGCAACCGCTTGGCTTCGATCTCGCCGGTCCTTCGCCGACTGAAGCCGACCGTGGCCTCGATGATGAGAAAGACATCGTAACCCCGCTCGCGGATGTGATGGATGATCTCGCTGACCTGCGGAGAGTCCGTCAGAGCGGCGTTGATGGCTGCCTCCAACTGCTTTCTGTGGTCTTTGAGGTCGTCATCCATGATCGTTGAAGCGACGCTCGAGGTTCTGCTACTATGCCTTGGACAAGCCCTTTTAGCTCCAAGGCTTGCCGTCTCTCGCCATGATACTCGTCATGATAACAGAGTCCCCCGGGGAGTGAAACCGAAATGAAGGACGCGTCCAGAACCGCTGACAGGCCGGGGGAGGGGAAGGCGGTGTACCGGCCGGACGACGTGGCTGGCTTGGACTACAACCGCGAATTGGGAGACCCCGGGGTTTATCCCTATACCCGGGGTATCTACCCGGACATGTTCCGTAGCCGGCTTTGGACCATGCGCCAGTACGCCGGCTTTGGGACCGCCGGTGAATCGAACCGAAGATTTCGCTTCCTTCTGGATCAGGGAACCACTGGACTTTCGGTCGCCTTCGACCTGCCCACCCAAGTGGGACTCGACTCGGATCATCCGCTGGCGGAGGGAGAAGTCGGCCGAGTCGGGGTGGCGATCGACAGCCTCGAGGACATGGGGCTCCTTTTCGACGGCATCCCTCTGGACCGGGTTTCCACCTCCATGACCATAAACGCCACGGCGGCGCTTCTACTCGCCCTCTACCTCGTGTTGGCCGAAAGGGGAGGGACCGAGTGGAGGAATCTTCGGGGAACCGTACAGAACGACATTCTGAAGGAGTATGTGGCCCGGGGCACCTACATATATCCTCCGGAGCCCTCCCTCCGCCTGGTTACCGACGTGATCACCTTCTGCCGGAGTCAGGCGCCCCGATGGAACCCCATCTCGGTCAGCGGATATCATCTGCGCGAGGCCGGCGCCACCGCCCTTCAGGAATTGGCCTTCACGATCGCCAACGGCGAAGCTTATCTGCAGGCTGCGGTTGAGGCCGGGGTGCCGGCGGCGGAGGTGGCCTCCGGATTCTCCTTTTTCTTCAGCGCGCACAACGATCTCTTCGAGGAAGTCGCTAAATTCCGGGCCGCCAGGCGGGTCTGGGGGCGTCTCCTGCGCGATCGTCATGGGGTGACGGATCCCAGGGCCCTGGCCATGCGGTTTCATGTGCAGACCGCAGGGAGCACCCTGGCCGCTCGGCAGCCGGACAACAATGCGATTCGAGTGGCGGTTCAGGCCTTGGCGGGTGTTCTGGGCGGGACCCAGTCCCTCCACACCAACGGCAAGGACGAGGCGCTTGCCCTGCCGTCCGCCGCGGCGGCAACCCTGGCCCTGCGGACCCAGCAGATTCTTGCCCACGAGAGCGGCGTTACTCGTGTGGCCGACCCGCTGGGGGGGAGCTGGTACGTGGAGAAGCTGACCCGCGACTTGGCGGCGGAGGCGGAGGCCCTTCTGGAGGCGATTCGCGCCAGGGGAGGGGCGATTCGCGCCCTGGAGGAGGGGTTCTTTCAGCGGGAGATTCAGGAAGCGGCTTTTGCCTATCAGCGTGAGGTGGAGACGGGCCGCCGTGTGGTCGTGGGTGTCAACCGTTACGCCGAGCGGGAGGAGACGGGCCCGGTCGAGATCGAACCGCCGGACGCGACGGTGCGGACGACGCAAATCGAGCGACTCCGGAGCCTCTGGCGGCACCGCGACGGGGCGGCCGCCCAAAGAGCGTTGGATCGGGTCAGACGGACCGCCGAAGGGCGGGAGAACCTCATGCCGGCTCTCATCGAGGCGGTGCGGGCCCTGGCCACGGTCGGCGAAATGGCCGGGGCTCTCCGCGACGTGTTCGGCGAGCATCGAGAGACGGTGGTGTTCTGACCGGGGAGCCCAACCTTGCTCGACGTCACAGATCTGTCCATAGACTACCGCGTGGAGGGGGGCTCTGTTTCCGTCCTGCGGGGGCTGGGGTTGAGGATGAACCGGGGAGAGGTGATCGGCCTGCTGGGACACTCCGGGGCCGGGAAGACCACTCTGGCGAGAACCCTTCTTCGGATCCTGCCTCCCGAGGCCCGCCTCCGGAGCGGGAGAATTTGGTCCCGCGGGGTCGACCTGCTGGCCCTTCCCGAGCGGGAGATAAGGGCGGTGCGGGGTCGGCGCATCGCGATGGTCTTTCAGGAGCCCGCGTCGGCGTTGAATCCCCTGATGAAGATCGGCGACCAGCTCGGCGAGGCGATACGCGCCCACTTCAGGCTGGACGGGCGGCGCGCCCAGCTCCGGGCGGCGGACTGTCTCGCCGCCGTCGGAATCGCCGGGGTATCGGACTGTCTCGCCGCCTACCCGCATCAACTCTCGGGAGGGCAGCGTCAGCGGGTTCTTCTGGCGGGGGCGCTGGCCTGCGAGCCCGAACTGCTCGTCTGTGATGAGCCGACCTCCTCGGTGGACTCGCTGCTGCGGCTCCGAATTTTGGAATGTCTGGCCAGCCTTCGCCAACGGATGTTTCTCTCTATAATATTGATTTCACACGAGTTATCAATTCTTCAGTTTCTCTCGGACCGGATCCTCGAGCTGCGCGACGGACGCTTGGTCCGGGGACCAGCCGGCAGCGCCCCGACGGACGGGGAGGGGGAATCGTGACGCTTCTGGCGGTGAGAGGTCTCGGCAAGAGCTTTGTCGGTCCCGGCGGAGGCCTGGTGCGCGCCTTGGACGGCGTCACGTTTGAACTCGCCCCCGAGGAGACGGTCGGGCTGGTTGGGGCCTCGGGATCGGGCAAGACCACCCTGCTGCGTTGCCTTGCTCGCCTTCTTGAGCCGGACGCGGGGTCGATAACCTTCGACGGCCTGGATTGGATGGCGGTGCGGGGGAAGGCGTTCCGCCGAGCGCTGGGTCGGCTTCAGGTGGTGTTTCAGGATCCATATGCTTCGTTGAACCCGACCATGCGGGTGACGGCAATTGTCGAGGAGCCGCTCGTCATCCAGGGGTTCGGCGGTCGCGCGGCCCGGCGGGACCGTGTCGGCGAGCTGCTGGCCCGAGTCGGACTGGACTCCGATCTTTGGGGCCGATATCCGGACGCCCTCTCAGGGGGCCAGCGCCAGCGGGTGGCGATCGCCAGGGCCCTGGTTTCGGGGCCGAAGCTGGTCTTGGCC
>CAYRCA010000270.1:0-5393 GCA_964422565.1 uncultured Acidobacteriota bacterium
CTCGGGTACCTGCCCGAGGCTCTCCTGAACTATCTCAGCCTTCTCGGTGGGTCGCCTCCCGAGAGCCGGGGCGAGATTCTGGAACTCGACCAGATCATTGCGGACTTCGACCTGGGCCGGGTCCAGGTGAGCCCGGCCACCTTCGATCCCGACAAGTTGAACTGGGTGAACCGCGGCCACTTGAAGGAGTTGTCCGCCGACGACCTGGTCGCGCGGGCGACGCCCTTTCTCGTTCGGGACGGCCTGATCCCCGCGGACCCGGCGCCCGAGGTGGCGGCCTGGGCGGGTGAACTGATCTCCCTCCTGCTCAACTATTGCGATCGGCTGGGGGATCTTCCGGCAAAGGCCCGTGAAATCCTCGCGCTGGACCCGAGCGGCGCGCCGTCGGATCCGGAGGCCGTCGAAGTGCTGGAAGAGCCGGGCGCCGTGGGCGTGATCCGCCACCTGAGGGATGTCCTGGACGCTCGAGGCGAGGCATCCTTGGGTTCGCAGGAGTATCGTGAGGCGGCGCTCGAGGTCCAGAAGCTTTCCGGATGCAAGGGGAGACAGCTTTTCCGGCCGATCCGGGTCGCCGTCACGGGTCGGACCTCGGGGCCGGAGCTGGATCGGCTGGTCGAGATAATCGAACGGGGAAGCCGCCTGTCCCTTCCGGTTTCGATCCGGGGCGTGCGGCGGCGGGTCCGTGACGTCTGGAAGCAGCTGTCCGGGGGGGAGAAAGACTGAGTCCATGTCGATGGTCCTCTTCGGGGTCAATCCGGTGATCGAGGCGCTCTCTTCGCCGATCGCCTCGGTGAGCCGGATCATCGTGGGACGGGGGAATCGAAACCCGCGGATTCAGGCGATCATCGACCAGGCCCGCCGGAAGGGTGTGCCGGTTTCCTTCGAGCCGTTGGAGGCGCTGAGCCGCCGGGCGGGCGTCCGAACGCACCAGTCCGTTTTGGCCGAGATTTCGGCGGTGCCGCTGACCGATCTGGAGGCGATTCTGGAGGGAAGTCCGTCGAGGGTCCTCCTCCTGGATGGCGTCGAGGATCCCCGGAACCTGGGGGCCGTGCTGCGGACCGCCGAGGCGGCCGGAGTGGGGTCGATTCTGCTGAGCCGGCGCCGGTCGTGCGGAATCACCCCCACGGTCGTCAAGGCGAGCGCCGGGGCGGCGATGCATCTGCGGGTCGCGGTCATCGGCAACGTCGCCCGGGCTCTGGCCCGGCTCAAGAGCGCCGGTTACTGGGCGGTGGGGTTGGACATGGGCGGCAATGTCGGCCCGGACGAGGTCGACCCCGCCTTGAAGCTGGTCATCGTCGTGGGCGGCGAGGACCGGGGACTGCGGCGCTTGGTTCGCGAGAGCTGTGATTTTCTGGTTCGGCTGCCCATGCGGGGCCGAGTCAACTCACTAAATCTCTCGGTAGCCGCGGGGATCCTTCTCTACGCTCTGACGGCCTCCGAGGAGTCCGGCTCGGCGTCTTGAGCACGCGCCGCCGTCCCGGAGACGGGCTGGAAGGAGCTGGAAGCCCGTCCTCGCGCCCTATCGGGACAGGCTACGGGACGGGAACCTCGGGCTCGGACGGGCGCTCGATCACGAGGTTGAGCCAAGGGTCAACGTGGGCTTCGAACCCCGCGGGGATCCAGGTTGTGGCACTGTACTCGAGGACCACCGCCGGGCCTTCCATCCGGTTTCCAGCCTGGAGTTGCTGTCGCAGATAGAAACGCACTGGACGGTCCTCGTCACCCAGCCGCAGGGTCTTCTCCTGGATCAGCGCATCCGACGGAGGCGCGGGTCCCTCGAAGTCGAAACTCGGCAGCGGCGGCAACGGATAACGGGCTCGGCCTCGGACGCGGAGATTCACAAACTCGACGGGGAGGGCGGGGCTGCTGTAACCGTACACCTGTTGGTGGCGGCGGTGGAACCTGCCGATCACGTCCTCGGAGAAGACCATATTGATCTCGTGGGACTGCCCCAGGTAGCGGGCGTCCACGCTCCGCTCGATCACCACCTCGCGGCCCTCGAACCCCTGCCGCTCCAGGCTTTGACGGACGCTCTCCTCGAGTTGGCGCAGGGGTTCCTCCAGCCTCTCCCTCAAATCGGGGGCGTCGGAAAGAGCGACGAAGGTTCTCGAGGCGTCCCGAACGACGTCCGCCCTCAGAATGCCGAGAGCCGACAGGGCCCCGGGATTGGTGGGGACGAGAACCCTGGGGATCAGCAGGGCGCGCGCCAGCTCGCAGGCGTGCAGACCTCCCGACCCTCCAAAAGCCACGAGGGTGAAGTGTCGGGTGTCGTAGCCTCTCTGAAGTGAGATCACTCTCACCGCACGCTCCATCTGGGTGTTGACGATGCGGATGACGCCGTCGGCGAGCTCCGGGTTCGTCCACTGGCGGTTCCCCGCCCGTTCCAGTTCGTCGGCGAGTCTCTCCAACGCCGGAGGGATTCGTTCCGGGTGGAGTTCGACCTCCCCGCCGAGGAAGAAGTCGGGGTCCAAGCGGCCGAGGAAGACGTTGGCGTCGGTGACGGTGATTTCCTCGCCCGTGCCATAGCACACCGGGCCGGGGTCCGCCCCCGCGCTTCGGGGCCCCACCTTCAGCAGGCCCCCTCCGTCGATCCAGGCAACAGAGCCTCCCCCCGCGCCCACGGTGTGAATGCCGATCGTCTGGATCGATACCGGATAGTGGTCGATGGTTGCTTCACGGGTCGTCTCGATCCGCCCGTCGCACAGGCTCACGTCGGTGGACGTTCCACCCATGTCCAGGGTGATGATGCGATCCCAGCCGGCGGCCTTGGCGACCTCGAAGGCCCCCACCACACCCCCGGCGGGACCCGAAAAGAGCGTGCGGACCGACTCGTCGGCCGCCGACTCGGTCGAAATGGACCCACCATTGGACTGCATGATGGTTAGGGCGCCCCTCCGGACGGCGTCGCTCTCGCCGAGAGCGGAGAGGTATCGCGACATGACGGGCTGGACGTAGGCGTTGATGACCGTCGTGGACGTGCGCTCGAACTCCCGAAACTCCGGCAGAATCCGATGGGACAGGGAAATCGGAATATCGAAATCGGCCAGGGTATCGGCGACCCGCAACTCATCCTCCGGATTCAGAAAGCTGTACAGAAGCACTACGGCGAGCGATTCCGGCTTGAGCTGTTGAATCTTGCTTTTCAGCCAGTCGAGGCTCTTGTTTTCCAGGGGTAGCCAGGTGGTCCCGTCCCAGAGCCGCCGCTCCTTGATTCCTATTCGGAGATTCGGCGGGACCAGGGGCTCGGGTCTCGAAGCCTCCAGGTTGAAGAGTCCGGGGCGATTCTGTCGGCCGATCTCGATGACGTCCTCGAAGCCCAGGTTGGTGACGAGAGCGCACCGCGCCCCCTTTCTTTCGAGGAAGGCGTTGGTGGCCACGGTCGATCCGTGCTGCAACAGGTAGCCCTCCCGCCCCGCCACCGAGCGTGACACCCCGGCCAGAACCGCCTTCTCGGGCTCCCGGGGTGTCGAGGGGAACTTGAAAACAGTCGGCACGCCGCCGTCGAGAACCACAAAATCAGTAAACGTGCCGCCAGTGTCGATTCCGATCCGTAGCATATGATCCAGCCGCAACTATGGAGTGTTAAAATACGAGACGATAGCATGAAGCGGTGCGGAAGAACACCGCCGGGCCGAACGTCGGCCGACCGGTTCGGCCGGCCGAAGCCGATTCTTCCCCGCGGGATCCGGATGAGACAACGCGATCATCTCAGAAAGCTTTTTTGGATCTCGGCGTTCCTGATTCTCTTCGTGCTGGCTTTTGTGACCAGCGTCGTCTTCCTCAACCCCTCGTCCGTCGGGAACCAGCACTTTATCCGCAACGTCAACATTTGGGCTTCGATATGGGCCCTGATCTTCATTGTCGTCTTGAGCCTGACGGTGGGGCTGGCGCGCCATCTGATCCGCCTCTTCTTCGAGTTCCAGACCGGGCGTCCGGGCTCCCGCATCAAGACCAAGCTAGTCCTGACCTTCATTATCTTCTCGCTCTTCCCGGCCGTGATCATGGCTTTTCTGGCCTTCGGTCTGATCAACCAGAATCTGACCACCTGGGTCAGCGCTCCATCGGAGCAGCTCCTCGAGTCGTCGCGGACCATCGCCGACAAGTTTTACGCCGAGACCGAGGGGCGGAGTGTCGGGGTGGCGCAAGGCCTTGCCCAACGGTGGCGGAGGGAGGGCGTCGGAGAGGGCCGTCTGATGGATGGCTTGGCGTCGGAGAGCGTCGAGGGTGTGCTGATTCTCGATTCGGCCGAACAGGTCGTTCTGCGGGAGGGGGATCTGCCGGACCGTCTATTTCCGGACGACGTCCGACGCGTTCCGGAGGGAGGCTCCGTATACCGGATCGAGAAGCGCGTCAACCTCGGTTCCGAAATCGTCGATCTGAGTGTGGTGGGCGTGCCGATTCGGGACGACACCGGAGCCTCTGTCGGGTCACTCTTCCTGGCCTTCAGGATTCCCGCCAGTGTGGCCTATCACTTGGACCGGGTGGCGGAGGCCAACCAGGTCTACGAGGGACTCAAGGGAACTCTGGTGTCGTTGCGGCTGACTTACATCTTCGTTCTGGCCATGACGACCCTGGCCGTGGTCTTCGGCTTCGTGTGGCTGGGCAACTACATCGCCAAACGGCTGACCGTGCCTCTGGAAGCGCTCGCCGAGGGTTCGAGGGAGTTGGCCGGCGGGAACCTGGACTTCCGCGTCGATGTCAGTGCGGTCGATGAACTGGGCATCCTGGTCGAGTCCTTCAACCGGATGGCTTCTCAACTGCGGGAAAGCCGGCTGGAACTGGAGACGGCCAACACCGAGCTGAGAAGGACGAATGTACATCTGGACGAGCGGAGGAGTTACATCGAGACGGTACTCCAGAACATCGCGACGGGCGTCCTCACGGTGGACGAGTCCGACCGTATCCGGACCGCCAATCAGGCGGCGTTGAAGATGCTCCAGGTCTCCGCCGAGCGGATCATGAACCGGTCGATCCGAGCGGTTGCCGACGAGGAAATCTTCCGGGAGTTTGTCGAGCTGAAGAAGCGGGCGTGTCTCTACGGAACCTATCGCAGCCAGTTGACCTTTCAGCGGAACGGTCGTCGACTCTATGTGGCGGCCACGATGACCGCCAACCGCCTTCCGCTGGCGGACGGGACGGAGTATCTGATAGTCCTCGACGACCTCACCGAGTTGATCCGGGCCGAGAAGTTCGCGGCTTGGCAGGAGGTGGCGAGAAGACTGGCCCATGAGATCAAGAACCCCCTGACTCCGATCCAGTTGTCGGCGGAGCGGATCAAGCGTCGGTTCGCGCGCCTCTCCCCTTTCCTGCCCGACACCGCCGAGGTGAGCGGCTACCGCCGCATCGTGGAGGAGGCGGCGACAACGAGCACGCGCATGCAGATTGACCTCGGC
>CAYRCA010000270.1:5403-6233 GCA_964422565.1 uncultured Acidobacteriota bacterium
GACCCGGATTATCGCGTCCGAGTCGCGGTTGCTGAAGAACCTTCTGTCGGAGTTCTCCCGCTTCGCCCGCCTTCCCATGTGCAAAGTCACCGACGTCGATCTGCACGATCTCATCGAGGCCACCCTGCAGCGCTTCAACGGGAGTCTGGAAGCGGTCACGATCACCCGGAGCTTCGACCCGAAGATCCACGCCGTCAGGGTGGACCCGGAACAGATGCAGCGGGTCTTCATCAATCTGATCGACAATTCAATGGATGCCCTCGTGGAGGAGCGCGATCGTCGGATTGGAATTCGGACCTGCTTGAACGAGCGGAGAAAGTCGGTGACCATCGAGTTTTCCGATAACGGGCACGGGATCGCCGCCGACGATTACGAACAACTCTTCCTGCCATACTTCTCGACCAAGAAGAAGGGCACCGGTCTCGGGTTGGCGATCGTCCGGCAGATCGTCTCCGAGCATCAGGGTTTCATCCGGGCCGAGCCGAACGACCCGAGAGGGACCCGGGTTTCCCTGGAGATTCCTCTGAGCGCGTAGCCCCGTTATGGCCAGGCTTCTGATCGTGGATGACGAGGAGAACGTGAGGATTTCCCTTGAGGGGATCCTGAGCGACGAGGGTTTCTCGGTGGATTCGGTGGCCTCGGGAGAGGAGTGCCTGGAGGTTGTCGAACGCCGTCCCTACGACGTCCTGTTCCTGGATGTCTGGCTGCCGGGCCGGGATGGGCTTTCGATCCTCGAAAAGCGGCACGAGGACGTCGACGTTATCGTTTCCGACCTCCGGATGCCCGAGATGAAGGGTTCGGACTTCCTTCTCGCGGTAAAGGAAAAATAC
>CAYRCA010000271.1:0-6220 GCA_964422565.1 uncultured Acidobacteriota bacterium
TCTGCTCCGCCGGCTTGAGGACTACGGTGCAGCCCGTGGCGAGGGCCGGGCCGAGTTTCCACGCAGCCATCAGGAGCGGGAAGTTCCAGGGGATGATCTGCCCCACCACTCCGATCGGTTCCCGCAGCGTGAAGGCGTGAAACCGACTGTCGGGCGCGTAGGGCACCGAGATGGGAATGACGTCGCCCTCGATTTTGGTCGCCCAGCCCGCCATGTAGCGGAAAAGGTCGGCCGCCAGCGGTACATCCGCCACCCGGGCCACCGTCAACGGCTTGCCATTGTCCAGCGAATCCAGTTGGGCGAACTCCTCGAGGTGTCGCTCGATCAGATCCGCCAGCTTCCAGATCATACGTCCCCGATCGCTGGGCTTAAGTCTGGACCACGGACCCGTTTCGAAGGCCGCCCGGGCCGATTCGACGGCCCGGTCGATGTCCTCCCCGTCCCCTTCGGCCACGCGGCACAGGACCTCCTCCGTGGCCGGGTCGTAGACCTCGAACGTCTTGCCCGAAGCGGCCTCGACCCATCTTCCGTTGATCAGCATCTTGCGGTCTTCCAGAAAGAATTGACGAACCTCCGGCATGACCGCGCTTCCGGTAGCGAGACCCATGACTGAAACCCTCCTTTCGGTCGGAAATAAGATGGCGGAACGATCCACTCCCCCAAGGTATGGGGGGAGAAGCTTTCGAAATCATACTACAGAACGGCCCTTCGACAGAAGCCGCCGCGGCGAATCAGCCGAAGCTCCAGTTCACGCATCTTGTGCTTAGGATTTCAATCGGTCGGTGACTCGTCAAGTGAATTCGGATCCGCGACTGACGGTTGAGGCGTGTCCCGTTGAGGTCGCCCCGTTTTCAAGCTGACGGAAGACGGTCGGTGAGGCCCCCGGCCTTGCAGCGCGGGCGGTTCGGCGTCTCGTCCGAGATGAACTTGAGTACCGAGCCGATCTTCCGGAAAGCGGATGGAAAGCCGACGGGGAAAGCCGACGGGGACGGTCTCCAGTTCGGTAGTGCGGGGACTGTCCCCAATTCGTGTCCCCAATTCGGGGATGTGTTGGGAATGTCGGGGACTGTCCCCACGTCGGGAATGTTAGGGGGATGTTGGGGGACGGAATGTTGGGGACTGTCCCCGGTCCGCACCCCCTGTCCGGACCGGACCGGCTGAGACGCCCTCAGCCGTCGCCTCCGGTCGCTTGGGAGAGCGCCAGGGGATTCACGTGAATGATCCCGGGAAAGCGCTTGTAGTCGTTGTCGGCCGAACAGATCGTGCAGCCGTGTTCCAGCGCGAGAGCGGCCAGGTGGACGTCCGACGTGAGGTTGCCCGCCGTTCCCACCGAGAGAAGTAGATTCCTGAAGATGGGCCAATGGTTCTCCCCGGGGACCAGGATGCGAACCGAACCCAGACCGACCCACGATTGACAGCAGGCCACCGCATTCTCGACGGACATCGGCTTGCGAAGGATGCCGGCCCTCGTCGTGACCCGAAGAAACGCGAGGATGACGATCCAGGGCAAGCCGATCAGATCGGTGCCGTTGAGAGTCTTCTCGAACCACCGCGCGGCGACCTTGTGGTGCGGCGAATCCCGATCGACCGCAGCAGGTTGACGTCGATCAGGATCACTTGCGCAGCTCCAGCTTGTCCCGGATCCCCTCGTCCTCAAGGATCTCGACCAGCTGGAGCGCCTTATCCAGGTCGACGCCGGGAAGCGGCCCCCCCAGGGAAACCGTTTTCAGACGATAGGGCCGGGAGCGGTGAGTAGTCCGGTGCGCGGAGAGTCCACGCCGGAGGCTTTCGTTGACTACTTCTTTGAAGGACTTGCCCGATTCAAAGGCCAGTTTCTTCAGTTCCTCCGCGATGCGGTCGTCGATCGTCAATGTGGTTCGCACTTCGGCATCATAACATGGAACAGGAGACATCAGGACACCTTACCCTCGGCCGGACCGCCAGGCGGGTCTATTGGACGCCGGCCGGCGGATGTTTTGGAACAGGAGATTCGCTTTCCCGCTGGTCCCGAATCCGGCGGCTATGCCCGGGTCTCGGCGCCGGGTTTCGAGCGCTGTGTTGGCTCGCGCCCCGCGGTTCCGTACACCCTGAGGCGGCGCGAGAGCGCCGCATCGAGGTTGCCGAGTAGCCGCTCACGGTCGACGGCTCGGTAGACCTCGATTTCGACGACCCGCGAAGACACAACGGGTTCGTCGCCGGTCAGAGGCACGCTCGGACCGGCCTTGGAGCAGAGAACCCGAAGCACCGCGCTAGCGTCGCCGTACTTCATCCGGGTCCTCACGCACGGCGCGAAGCGACGCCTGAATGTCGACGGGTTCATCGAGGGTGGAAATGTCGAGTTCGTCCCATTTCTGCGTGCCGCGCCGGAGCCGACCCTCCCGCGCCAATCGGTCGCGCCACGCCAGGGGTTCGTGTTGAAGCGGGCCCAGTTCGGTGATCGGCTCGTCCCGGTCCTTCACGACGATTTCGCGTCCCCCGGGAGGCCAGCCGAAGATACTGGCTCAAGCAGTCTTGAGTTCGGTGACGTTGACGACCTTCATAGTCATAATCCGATTACACCGGGCCAGCACGACGTCCACCCGCGGGGGCAGCCCGCCTCCGGCCTTCGCGATAACGCTGACCCGCCGGCGATTCCCGGGTACGCGGCGGACGGATTGACGTCAAATCCTCGCCGGCGGTGTTCCCCTCACCAACCGAGCCGTTGGTGGCTACCGCAAGGTTACGAGGTAATGAGTCGGCGGGCCGCCGCCAAACCAGGGGGGCGTGACGAGCGCCGTACTTTCGAAGAGGGCGTGGATTCTGCCGCGGACTTCCGCCATCGGTTCGGTCACTTCCCAACGGCGGAGTTGGAGCTTCTTCAGGGCGAGCGGCGGCGGGACCGCCCTCCCGTTCTCGACCGACGCGTAATCTGTCCACTCGAGCACCAGCGCGTCCCCCGCGGCGTGAACGGACGTCAGGCGGACCAGGGGACCCCCCGGGGATACCACCGGGACCTCGCGCAGTGTCGGCACCGACCAATCGACTTCGTAAAGCTCTCCCGACAGGATCGCAACCCCGCTCTCGGTTCCCCAACACAGAACCAGCAGAAAGGTGCGGCCGTCGGCGAGAACGGCCATCCGTACCGGTCCGGACCAGTCTGCCTCCTCCGCGGACGATCGATCTTCCGGCGGGAAGTCCAGGGAGAGCCATTGCTCGAGGTCGCCACCCGCCGAGTAACGGGCTATGGATTCGGAGCGTTCCCGCCGCTCCCGGTCCGACCGGCCCGTCCCGGTCGGGGCCGCCTCGGTCAGGAAGTAGTACCGTCCGGTCGAATCGACGGCAAAGTCGGTCGAGTACGGGACCGGAGGCGACAGCGGGACTTCGACGAATGCCTCCGGGGCGTTGAAAGCGCGGACGAGGTCCCACGCCGGAGACCGACGGGTACCGCGTCTCTCGCGGGGAAGCGGGACGTGAGGTCGGCCGGTGGAATCAACGGCGAAATGCGGAAAGAGGTTGGGTAGATCCCGCATTCCTATGGGGTAGCTCTCGATAATCAACCCGTCCCCGTCGCATCGGTGGATCTCATCCGCACGGGCAGCCGCAACATAGATCTCGTTGTTGGGACCGAGGACGGCGCGCATCTGGTAGCCGAAAGGATAGTCGAACACGCGGCTTGTCGGACCGGGGGCCGCCTGAGCCTGAATCAACGATTCGGCGACCTCCGTCAGGTTTTGCCGATACTCGGATGAACGGGGCATCGAGTCCATTCGCTCCAGCTGGTGGATCATCAGCGCCCGGACTCCGGGGTAGGCGGCCCTGGCGTCGGTGGGTGGATCCTCCCGGTCCCGCTCGGCCAGGGTCCGAAGCGGGTCCCCCGGTCTCGTCCAAAGGTTGAGTGCGGCCAGGCTTTGCTCCCCCTGGCGAACCTCAACCGCCTCGGTCACTCCAATCCCTTCGCTGGACGCGGTGAAGATCTTCAGCGGAGCGCAGCCGAGTTCGGGAGCAAGGTGAAACTCGCCCCACGCTCCCGACGTGTCCCCGAGGGCTCTTCGAAACACGAGGGTCCTGTATCCCAGGGTTTCCCCCTCTCGCACGAAGGGATTGCCGATGCGGGCGGCGCAGTCCTTCTCCGCGTCGATCGGTGCGGTATGAGGAGGAAAAATCCTGATTTCCTGGGTAGAGTCCGGGTCGCCAAGCAGACCTCTGAAGACAAGCGCCGCCCCTTCCGAGCGCCTTCCGGCCACCAGTTCGAGATGATCGAGCAGAGGCTGCCCGGTGCCGACCGGGGTGAACGTGGAGACCTGAAGGATCGCAAAAGCGCCGATCTCCTCGGTACTCTCGGTCATCATCGGGAGACCGATGCCGGCGACCAGGATTGAGACGACGACGATGACGGGCGGCCGGTACCTCGAAGGCGCCCCCCGGGCGAGCCACCGCAGGCGTTCGGCGATCCGGTCGGGCCGTTCCAGCAACCCCAGTCGGTCGAGGCCGCTCGGCGAGGAGGACGCGAGAAGGGGGCGAAGGGCGCGGATGAGGGTTTCTCGATAGCTCCGGGTCTCTCCTTTCAGTAGTCGGACCACGTGCGCGTCGCAGCCCAACTCCGTCAGGTGGCGGATCCGCCGCCGGGCGAGCCACAGGAGCGGGTTGAACCAGTAGAGAGCGTGAAGGAGCAGCGCGGCTCTCTGGATCGCCGGATCGCGTCTCCGAATGTGACACATCTCGTGAAGCAGCGCGTTTCGAACGTCTTCGGCGCGGTTCGTCGAGATGAAGTCTTCCGGCAGAATGATGACCGGGCGCATGATACCGACAACCGCCGGCGCGGCCGCCAGGCCGGAAATCCGGATGGCGGGGACCGAGGCCAGTCCCGCGGTTCGGGCGGCCTCCGAAGCGAGCGCCCCAAGACACGCTTCCCTCGAGCCGCGGATGACTCGCCTCCGGAGCCACACGATGGACAGGAGAAGTAAGGCGACGAGAGAAGACGTCACACCCGCCCAGAGCGCCAGCAACCACGCTTTCCAGCTCAAACGCGGCTCCGCTCCACCGCTCCCGATCGCCGTCGCCGCCAAGCCCGGTTGTTCCGGATACCCGGTCGTCTTCGCCGTTTCGGCTTGCGGCGGCCGGGGACCGCTTCCCTGCCGGACGGCCAAAGAGCCCGGTCGAACGAGCGCGCCCCGTCCGATCCGTTCGGATGCTTCCGGGGAATAGGAGACGGCTCGGTCAAGCAACTGGGAAGCCCGGGAGTAGAGGGGGGCCGTTACGCTGATCGGAGAGCTGAGCGAGGGGGGCAGGATAAGCTTTCCCAGGACGAGCAGCCAGAGGACCAGCCTCAACTGTGGCCAGACCCAGCGCCGTGTCGACAAGTCGAAGAGATAGAGCGGAAGGATGAGGATCGAGGCCTGAAGGGTGTTCCGAGCCGTCCAATTCCACCAGAGCGACGCCACGGAGTTGAGGCTCTCGACGTCGATCACGTGCTTACCCTTTCTCGTCCATCTCCGCCAGCAAAGCCCGCAGTTTCTCCCGCTCGCGCCGGGAAAGATCCCGACTGCCGACGAGATAGTGCACCAGGGATTCCCGCGCGCCGCCGAAGGCCTTCTCGACGAGCCAGGAAAGGGCCGACTGACGAGCTTCGTCGCGGGTCAGAAGCGGAGAGAAATAGGCCGTGTTGCTGCGCAGCTCCGATTTCAGAACACCCTTTTTCGCGAGTCGGTTCAGAATCGTGCGCACCGTGTCGAAGGCCCACCCGGTCTCGTTGGCCACACGGTCGTGAACGAACCGAGCCGTGACCGGATGCTTCTCCCAAACCACATGCATGACCACCCATTCGGTCGATGAAAGTCTCATTGAGTTACCACGGTAACGAAATTCTAAGCGACGGCTGTAACGGAGTCAAGGTAAGGTAATGAATGTCCTGTGTTCGCAGGGGACACGACGTCGAGGTCCGTCCTCAAGGACGAGCGATGACGAGCTTCCCGCTGGTGACTGAGAACAAGGTGCCGTCTGATCCAACGTGTGTGATGCCCTTGATTCCTTCCGGCGCCCGTTGTTCGATGACCCCGCCGAGTCTCGGTACTCGCTGAATTACCGTGTCCAGGATCCTGACCGCGTGAACCTCGGAGCGGGACGTGGGCAACGACTCCACGGCGGAACGGCTGATCCACAGTTCGCCATCAACGAGGCCGATGGCTGTCACCAGGGAGAAAGCCGAAACGGCTCGAATGAGATCTCCGGCGGAGTCAAGCCA
>CAYRCA010000272.1:0-6217 GCA_964422565.1 uncultured Acidobacteriota bacterium
CGAGCGCCACGCCGGTGACCACGCCCGTGGCGGCACCCCTGGCCGCCCCGATCAGGACCTCCTCGGACTGGCTTCCAGGTGCCTCCAGTTGTCCGTCCTCCCGGCTCTGGTCGGCTGAATAGCCTTCCGCCGAATCGACCACGGCCACCATGTTGCGCGTGACCCCGCCGGGCAGGATCACGGTATCGAACCCGAGGAGAAGCTGCGCCTTGCCCTTCACGTGGCCGGCCGTCGCTTTGTTCACGACATGCCCCAGGACGTAACTTCCCACCGGGATGATGATCCTGTCGTCCAGCGTCACGGGAACCTGAACCACGGCGGAAAAACGGTCCCCGGGCTGCGCGGTCCTGCTGTTGATGCTCCGCTGCAACTCGATGAAGATCTCGGTCTTGTGCGGGATAACCACCTCGTCCAGGTCGACGTCGCCTCGAGCCGGCGATGGCCCCCCGGAAACCAGAAGAAAGGCGGCGATTATTCCTATCATGTTCGTCCTCCTTGTGTTCCTTGTCATCGCCCGCCCCTTCGTCGGGCAAACAGTCCGATCAAAAGCACGCCCGCCAAAAAACCGCCGATATGGGCCCACCACGCCACCCCTCCCAACGTCTCCGAAGTGGCCGCGATCGCCGCAGTTCCGTTGAGCAGCTGGACCAGGAACCAGAAACCCAGCACCAGCACGGCCGGCAGCTCCACAATAGGCCAGATCAGGAGGAGCGGCACTAGGGTAAGGATCCGGGCGAAGGGAAAGCTCACCAGGTAGGCCCCCAGCACCCCGGCAACGGCGCCGCTGGCGCCGATACTGGGAATGGCGCTCTCGGAATTGACGGCGATATGAGCGATCCCGGCGATGACGCCGCAGGTGAGGTAGAAGACGAGAAACCGCACCGGTCCCACTCGATCCTCGACGTTGTCGCCGAAAATCCACAGGTACCACATGTTTCCGACCAGATGGAGAAAGCCCCCGTGGAGGAACATGGCGGTCAAAAGACTGACGGGCAGGCTGAGGGCGACCATCGACGGCGGGCCTTCCAGACTCCGGACCGTCGCGGGCACGATGCCGAACTGGTGGATGAGCTGATCCAGCTCGGCCGCCGGGAGGGACAACTCGTAGCCGAACACGGCGACGTTGGCCAGAATGAGGAGGACGGTGACGACCGGATACCTCTTGGCGGGAACATCGTCTCGAAACGGTATCATCTCGATTCCCCGGCCGAGTCGACGCCACACTGCCCACCGGCGGGGAAATGGGCAGTGAGCGGCGCCAAGGCTTCTTTCTATCAAGAAACTGGCGGCCAGCGAGCAGTCGGCAATCGGCAGGCGGCAAAGGGCAACTGCTCACCGCTCGTTCCATCCGTTCGGGTGCGCCCCGCTCAGGGGGCCACTCTCTCGCCTTCCAACCTCTACTCCTCCAAGGTGATCACCCGGGCGAACTGAATCGCCGGCAACTCCTGGATTCGCCGCAAAACCTCCGGAGGTACCGGTGTGTCCGTGTTGACCACTCCCACGGCGTGGTCGACGTCGGCACTGCGCCCCAATACGAACGACGCGATATTGGTGCCCGATTCGCCGAGGATCGTGCCCAACTGACCTATGACGCCGGGGAGATCCCGGTTTCGAATGAACAAAATGTGCCTGCCCAGCTGAGTCTCGGCCGGAATTCCGTCCACCGAGACGAGGCGCAGGTTTCCCTGGCGCAGGATGGCGCCCTCGATCCATTCCGTCCGATCCTGGGACCGAAGTTGAATGCTGATCAGGTTGGAGTAACTCCGCTCCCGGGAGCTGACTGTCTCGATGACCGAGATGCCGCGTTCAACCGCCAGCTTCCGGGCATTGACGGGATTGACTCTCTCGGCCAGGATGGGCCTGAGTATCGCCTTCAGAATGTAGTTGGTCAGGGGCTTATAGTTCATTCCGATCAGCTCGCCGTAATAGCGCAGGCCGATCTCCGAGATCCGGATCTGGGAGATCTGGCCGATGAACGCACCCAGCTTCTCCCCCAGGCGCAGATAGGGCTCGAGGTGGGCCAGCTCCTTGGTCGTCACCGACGGGAAGTTGACGGCATTGACGATCACTTCGTCCCGCAGGTAGTTCGCGATCTGTACCGCGATGTCGTAGCCGACCTTGGCCTGAGCCTCCTGCGTCGAGCCGGCGATATGGGGAGTCACAATCACGTTGGGCGCCTTCCGCAACCTCTCACTGACGTCAGGCTCCGTCTCGAAGACATCGAGCGCCGCGCCGCCGAGCTTGCCGCTCTCCAAAGCGGCGATCAGGTCGGCCTCCCGGATCAGCGCGCCGCGGGCGGCGTTCACCAACAGAGCGCCGTCCTTCATGATCCGTATCTTGTCCTCTTGGATGAGATGGCGGGTGTTTTCGTTCACGGGCAGATGCAGAGACAGGAAATCCGACTCCGCCAAAACGGTTTCGAGCCCGTGCAGCTCGACTCCAAGATCCGCGGCGTAGGTTTCGGGTACGAAGGGATCATAGGCTAGAACCCGCATCTCGAAGCCAATGCCCCGCCGCGCCACAACCGAGCCGATCTTCCCCAGACCCAGAATCCCCAAAGTCTTACCCTGGAGCTCGAGGCCCGTGAAGGCCGACTTGTTCCACTGCCCGGCCCATGTCGACACATGGGCGAAGGGGATCTTTCGGGCCAGGGACAGAAGGAGCGCGAAGGCGTGTTCACCGGTGCTGACGCTGTTCCCGCCCGGAGTGTTCATGACCACAATTCCCCGGCGGGTGGCGGCGTCGAGGTCGATGTTGTCGACCCCGGCTCCCGCACGACCGATCACGCGGAGCTTCGCGCCCGCTTCGATGACTGGAGCGGTTACCTTGGTCTTGCTCCTGACGATCAGCGCGTCCGAATCGGACACCTCCTTGAGCAGCTCGTCCGGAGCCAGACCGGGCCGGTTGGCGACCGTGAACGAACCCAGTTCCTGGAGAAACCGCACCCCTTCTTCCGACATTGAGTCACTAATGAGAATCTTCATGCTGCGAATTCCCGTTTCGGTGTCTTGACGATTCAGAATCTGGCTGAGCGGCCCCTGTTTTCCGGAACGGATTCGGGCCGGATTAGCGCCGGTTCCGGCCACTCACCAGAGAGACACCGAAACCGTTTACACCTCTGTGGTGAGGATGTTTCTCGCCGCCGCACCGTACGTCTCGCCGGAGGTGCAACCCCGCCTAAACGGAAACGGCCGACCCACTCATCTCCCGCATGGCGGCGAGAACTCCGCGGCCGACCTCGGAAAGCGTCCCGTCTCTCAGGAGGATCAGTTCGACGGCGGAAAGAACCGCCACGACATCCAGCAGGTCGAAGTATCCCATGTGGGCGATCCGGATGATTCGTCCTTTGAGTTCTCCCTGGCCTCCGGCAACCTTGATCCCGAACTCCGATTCGAGACGTCTGCGCAGGTCGTCGGCGTCCACCCCCGGGGGTGGAAAGGCCGCCGTCGCCGCGTTGGCCGGCGAGGAGGACAGCAGCTGGAAGCCCAGGGCCGCAAGCCCGGCGCGAGTGGCGCGGGCCATGGTTTCGGCTTCTCGCACGACTTCGTCGACACCTTGATCGAGAATCTGGACGGTGGCCTCGTTCAAAGCCACGATCAGGGAGATCGCCGGGGTAAACGCGGTCGACCCGCCCGCCTGAGCCTTCAGTTCCTTCTTGAGGCTGAGGTAGTAGTGGGCGGCCGGGGTCTCTGCTTCCAGTCTCCTCAGCGCTTTCGGGCTCAACGAAAGAAAGGCGAGCCCGGGCGGGACCCCGAAAGCTTTCTGCGATCCGCAGATCACCACGTCGAGGCCCCAGGCGTCCGGCTGGACGGGTTGGCAAGCCACCGCCGTGATCGCGTCGACGATAACAAGTACCTCGGGGAATTCACTGGAGACCGCTCTTCCAACGCCCTCCAGGTCGTGGGCCGTTGCGGTTGAAGTCTCGCATCCCTGAATCAGCAGCGACCTGGCGTCGGGATTCCGGCGGAACACGTCCAGGATCTCCTCGGCTGATGCCGCCTCCCCATACTCCTTGTGGAGCGAGACGCACTGAAGACCGAAGGCGGTCGCCAATTCCGTCCAGCGTTCCCCGAACTTGCCGACCACGACGGCCACGACCTTCTCACCCGGACTATGCAGATTCGACACGGCCGCCTCCATGGCGCCTGTACCGGAGGAGGCGAGAATAAGCATTTCGTGCCGCGTCTTGAAAACCTCCTGGAGGTTCGAACGTAACTCCAGGAGCAACTTCTTGAACTCAGGGGTTCGGTGGTGGATCAAGGGCCTGGCCATGGCGAGTTGAGCTTCCGGGATCAGGGGTGTGGGCCCCGGCGTGAACAGTCTGGTCTTTCGCATGGGGGGAATCATAGCACGCCGGGACAGCCGTCTTCCCCCGGGACTTCGATACGAAGCGGGCGGGGATCAGAGCGCTTTCCACGCCGGTCGTCTCCCCGCAGCGCCTCTCCCTTTGAACCCGCGCCCGACGCGTCCTCGATCATCCAGGGTACCGCCCGAAAGTTGACCTCCCCAAGGCCTTATCCCTATCATTTTAAGGGTATGGCCCGAACGTCGGTTGTCTGCATCATTGCCTGGCTGGTTCCGGGTGGAGGGCACGCCTACCTCCGGAAGTGGAGGCGGGCGGTACTCTTCTCGTCGAGCGTGCTGCTGCTCTTTGGTCTGGGGCTGTACTTGGATGGCCGGCTTTTCAGCCTCGAGGCGGGTTTTTTCGGTTTCCTCCGCTTCTTTGCCGACGCGGCGGTGGGCCTGCCTTACCTGCTCGGCAAGAGCCTGGGCTGGGGGCATGGCGATATCCGGTCCTTCGGGTATGAATACGGCAACACCTTTCTTTATACGGCCGGGCTGATTAACATGCTGCTCGTTCTGGACGCTTACGACATCGCTCAGGGGGTCAAGGAGTGAATCACTTCCTGGGGCTCGCCATTCTCTCCGTGGTAGTCGCCGTCGTCTTTTCCTTTCTCAACCGCGACGAACGAGGTGAGCGAGTCAAGTACTTCGCCATGCTGCTGGCATACATGCTTGCGGGCTCCCTGGCCTTCGCCTGGGTCATGTACTTTCTCCCCTTCTGATGAGCTGGCTACACTGGTTACCGGCCGTGGGATTCGCGGCGCTTATCTTCTCCTTCTCCCACCAGAGCGATCCTCCCGGTGCCGCGATGGGCCCCGATTACGTACTGCACGCCCTCGCTTACGGCGTGTTCGGGCTGACCCTCGTGTGGGGTATGACGTCGGGGATCCAGTCGCGGCTGACTACGCGCGGGGCGCTCGCCTGCTGGGTGATTGCCACCGTTTACGGGGTTTTGGACGAGTTTCACCAATCCTTCATACCGGCGCGATCGGCGACGTGGTCCGACGTGGCCGCGGATTCCATCGGCGCCGGCCTGGCCATCGGAGCGGCCTACCTGGTGCTGCGCGCGGTCGAACCGGAGTGAGCGACCGATCCTCGATCGAGCTTCTGACCGTCGGGTTTCGCGAGCGGCTTCGGGAGCGCCCCTTCGAACCCCACCACTGGCTCCCGAACGCCCACCTCCAGACGATCGCGGGATCCCGGCTGAAGAGATCCTTCCCCTGGGGATGGAGGGAATCCTCGTCCTGGGAGGCCGAATTGGCGGATTGTTCCCGGGTCGAGGGACTTCATGTGGCCGGACCGCACGGCTCGCCCACACTGGTGGCGGTCCATGGAATGGCGGGATCCAGTCGGTCGGGATACATGCTGGGCCTGTCCCACAAGGCATACGCCTCCGGCTGGGGCTCGCTCCTCTTGAGCCTTTACGACCGCAATCGGGAACGGGGGCGGCCCAGAATCTTCCACGCCGGCTGCAGCCGTGAGGTGGATCAGATTCTGCGCATTTACGCTTCGTCCGAGCCGGAGCGCGAGATGTTGGTCGTGGGCGTGTCCATGGGAGGAAACATCGTCCTGAAGTTGCTGGGCGAGTGGGGCGACGAGGCGCCGGGGGCGGTGCGCGCGGCTGCGGTCATCTCGCCCTTGGTGGATCTCGCCGCGAGTTCGCCGCTGATGGACCGGCGCGCCAACTGGCTCTACCGCCGGTACTACGTGGGGCGGCTGAAGCGGCGAGTTCTGGAGAATGCTCCGCAGTTGAGAGGTCACGTGGATCTGCGCCGATTGCGACGGGTTCGAACGGTGCGCGAGTTTGACGAGACCGTCACCGTGCCCCTGTCCGGCTACCACCAGCTCGACCCGGATACCGCCATGTCACCCG
>CAYRCA010000273.1:0-6208 GCA_964422565.1 uncultured Acidobacteriota bacterium
TTAGTGACTGGTGTTCGGCGACCGGCGCAGAGTCTCTCCGCCACTAACCACTAACCACTAGCCACTAGCCACCAATGAAAAACACACACCCCAGTCGAGAGATCGAAGTCAAGATCCCAATCCGACCGGAGGATATCGAGACGATTCGGAGCAAAGTGGAGGAACTGGGATTTCGTCGTGAGTCGGCGCCGACTCACGAGGAGAATCTGCTCTTCGACTTCTCCGACCGGGGGCTCGAAAGCGCCGGCTGCGCCCTGCGCCTGCGTCGCTATGGAAACGACATCGCTTTGACTTTCAAGGGGCCGCGGCAGGATGACGAGCGGATGAAGGTGCGGAAGGAGACGGAGACGATGGTCGGCGATTTCTCCGCGATGCGGGGAATCCTGGAATCGCTGGGCCTGCGGATCGGCTTCCGATATGCCAAGGAGCGGGAGAAGTTTCGGCTCGAGGCCGAAAAGACATCCCCGATCGAGTTGTGCATCGACCGGACCCCCGTGGGCTGCTTCGTTGAAATCGAGGGTCCGCCGGCGGATATCCGGCGGCTGGCCCGGGAACTCGGTTGGTCTGAGGACGATTTCGTAATCCGCAACTACGTCGAACTGTACGAGGAAAAAGGCTTTGGCAAGTGAACCCGTCGGCATGATCCTGGCCGCCGGCCTCGGGACTCGGCTGCGGCCCCTCACCCTGCTTCGAGCCAAGCCCGCGGTCCCACTCCTCAACCGGCCACTGGTTCGGTACGCACAGGAACTTCTCCTCCAGGCCGGAATCCAAGAAATGGTGGTAAATCTCCATCACCTGCCCGAGACCGTGCGAAAGGCCGTCTCCCGTGAGCCGCCGGCGACAGTCCATTTTTCCCGGGAGGATCCCATTCAGGGAACGGCCGGCGCCCTTCGTCAGGCTCGGAGGTGGCTGGCCGGACGGACGATCGTCCTGGTAAACGGAAAGATTTACTTCGAGGAGAATCTGGGGAACGTGCTCCGCTTCCATCGCGAGCAAGAGGCGACAGCGACGCTGGTGCTCGTTCCCCTCGAGGCCGGGTCGCCCTTCAGCCCGGTCCTCCTCGACGCCGAGAACCGGGTGCGGAAATTCGCGACGGGACGAGAAACCCGCGACGTCGGCGAAGCCGAGACTCCCGGCGGGCTTCGCCCCCATGCGTTCACCGGAGTCCACGTCCTGGGACCCGACGTTCTGGACTATATTCCGGAGGGCCCCTCCGACACTGTGCGGGATATCTATCCCCGGCTGATCGCCGACGCACGGCGCGTGGTCGGTTTCGTCAGCCGGGCGTACTGGTGCGAGGCCAGCACCCCCGCCCGGTACCTGTCGAAGTCGATGGAGCTTCTCCGCCGCAAAGGTCTATCATGCCTGCCGCCCGCTCCGGCGGGCGCACGCTGGACCCAAACCGTCCTCGGCTCGGACGTCCGGGTCGCGCCGGGAGTCGAACTGGAAAACTGTATCGTCTGGGACCGGGTGGAGATCGCCGCCGGCAACCGGTGCGCCAACGCGATCGTGGCGGAGGGGGTCCGAATCCCCCCGGAGCAGGGCGATTTCGCGAACTGTGTCGTAACCGAGGGAGGGAGTCGGGTCGCCGAGGCGCGGTCGACGGGGGTCGTCGACCGAGGGGATTATGCCGTCTGGCCGTTCGAGTCGGGGACCCGTGCAAGAATAGATCGAGAGCAACGATGACGGAGAAAGAGTTTCCCCCGATCCAACAGCGCCTCATGGAGTTCGTGCGCCTGCGCTTCCAGCCCGGCTTCAACCACTACAACATCGCCAAGCTGGTGGGGGACGCCTCATCGCGGCAGTACTATCGATACTTCTCCGACTGCGGCGCAACGTACATTCTGGCGGCCTATCCGGAGAGCTTCGACCCCGGTCGGTTCCCCTACAGGGAGATCTACGATCTTCTTCGGGAAATCGATGTCCCGGTCCCGGAGATCATCGAAATGGACGGACCGCTGGGGATCGTGCTGCAGCAGGACCTGGGAAACGACTCCCTGCAGAAGATCCTGCGCAACTCGGGAGACCGGGAGAAGACGGTTCTCCTACGAAACGCAATCGACCATATCGTCGCGATTGAGTCCGAGGGTACCGGGGCTTTCAAACCGGAGTACGAGGGCTATCAACTCGCCTTCGACGAGGCCAAGTTGAAGTGGGAATTCGACTTCTTCCGAAGGCACTACCTCCAGAACTATCGGAAGGCCGACGTCCCGGATGAGGAGGTGGACCGGGAGTGCCTGCGCATCTCCCGGGAGCTGGCCTCTTATCCGCGGGTCCTCTGCCACCGGGACTTTCACGTCCGCAACATGATGGTGACGAACGGTATCCTCTACGTCATCGACTTCCAGGATGCGCGATGGGGACCCCCGACCTACGATCTGGCTTCTCTGCTCAAAGATTCGCTGGAGTTGGACGGCGAGACCGTCGAGGAATCCATAACCTACTTCCTGGAGGCCGTCGAACGGAGGGGTTACCTGGGCCTGCCGCCGGAAACATTCGAGCGGCCCAGCTTCGACCGTCGCTTCCACCTCATGTGCGTCCAGCGCCTGCTGAAGGCGCTGGGGACTTACGGTTATCAGATCCTCGTCCGGGAGAACTTCATCTACGAGCAGTACATGGCCGGTTCCCTGCACCGGGCCCTGATCTCCCTGGAGGCCGTGCCCGAGTTCCCCTCCATCCGCCGCATGGTCGAGGCGGAGTTGCACGCCCGGGAGAAACAGGACTGACCAAGGCTCCCCCGTGGACCCGCCCTCGTCCGGGCTCGAACGGAACGCACCGCGGCGAAACGAAGTCGGTCTTCGCGATCTTCGCGGTGAGAAATCGGATCAAGGTTGAAAGCCGTCGAGACGTTCTATCAAGCTTCGCAGAAGCTCGCGGTCGCGCCGACTCTCTTCGATGTGGCGGTCGAAACGCTCTCCGGTGTGCACCAACGCCAGCTCCAGTCGTTCGAGGCGTTCGGACTGGCGCTCCATGAGTTCCGCCGCATGGTCGAATCGCCCCTGAAAAACGAAGGCGAGTTCCATCAGATCCCTGATCTGTTCGCTGTGCCTCTCGATCTGTTCGCTGTGCCTCTCGATCTGTTCGCTGTGCTTCTTGATCTGCTCGGTGTTCTTGAGAGTCGCACCCCTCAGCTCTTCGAGATCCGAGAAAAACCGCGCCTGCTGATTCGCGACAAATTCGAGGGTCCGCTCGATGCGTTCGAAACGCTCTTCCGGAGTCATTTCCGGCGTCATTATAGCACCTCCACCCACCTATAACGCCCGCCGGTGAAGAAACGCGAAACACCACCAAATCCGGACCCCATCCGGGGTATCGCCCTCAATGCTCCTGGCCGCGCGTCCACGCAGCTCTGCGGTTTCAGGCCGAAGGTAAATCAGGCTCTACATCCGAGGCGAACGCCCCTCCGGCGACCGCGGCGTCGTCCCCGCCGGTCGGTTTGTCGTTTCCCCCGTCCCCGTCTACAATTTCAGCTCATGCACATCTACGTCGACGACGCGCACCGGCACGTGGGGGAGGAAGTCAGTATCCGGGGCTGGATCTACAACAAGACCGACAAGGGCAAGCTCCGCTTCCTCCTGGTGCGCGACGGCACGGGCACGATGCAGGCGGTCGTCTTCCAGAAGAACGTCTCCCCCGAAGCCTTCGAGGCCGCCGACACGGTTACCCAGGAATCCTCCGTCATCATCACGGGAACCATCCGGCGGGATGATCGGGCGCCGGGCGGCTTCGAACTGGACGCCGCCGACTGCCGCGTCGTCCACATGTCGGGGGAGTACCCCATCACGCCCAAGGAGCATGGAACCGCCTTTCTGATGGAGAACCGCCATCTGTGGCTCCGCTCCTCGCGCCAGCACGCCATCCTGCGAATTCGCCACGAAATCATCCGGGCGGTGCGGGACTTCTTCGACGATCGCGGCTTCGTGTTGGTGGATACTCCCATCCTCACGCCGGCCGCCTGCGAGGGAACGACCACCCTCTTCGAGATCGACTATTTCGGCGAAAAGGCCTATCTGAGCCAGAGCGGACAACTGTACAACGAGGCCGCCTGCATGTCGGTCGGAAAGACCTACTGCTTCGGACCCACCTTCCGGGCCGAGAAATCGAAGACCCGCCGCCACCTGATGGAGTTCTGGATGGTCGAGCCCGAGGTGGCCTGGGCCGAACTCGAAGACATCATGGTCCTCGCCGAGGAACTGGTCGCGGGGATCGTAGGGCGGGTGCTCGACCGCCGCCGGGAGGACCTGGAGAGACTGGAGCGGGACACCGCGCCGCTGGAGCGGATCTCCATCCCCTTTCCAAGAATCTCCTACCAGGAGGCCTTCGACCTCCTGGAGCAGGCTGGAACCGAGACTCACCGGGGAGCCGATTTCGGCGGAACCGACGAGACGATCCTTTCGACGAAGTTCGAGAAGCCGGTGATCGTGCATCGCTTTCCCGCAGAGATTAAGGCCTTCTACATGCAGCCGGACCCGGCCGATCCCCGACTGGCCCTCTGCATGGATATGCTGGCGCCGGAGGGGTACGGCGAGATCGTCGGAGGCAGCCAGCGGATTCACGACCACCGATTGCTGGTCGAACGAATCCGCGACCACAAGCTCCCCATGGAAGCCTTTCAGTGGTACCTGGATCTTCGTCGCTACGGGAGCGTCCCCCACGGGGGTTTCGGAATGGGCATCGAGAGGGTCGTGGGCTGGCTCTGCGGTCTCGACCACGTCCGGGAGACGATTCCCTTCCCCCGGGTGCTCTACCGTATGTATCCGTAGGAAATGCGGGAACGCGAGGGGCTGGGGCCTGGGAGGTACGAGGAGCGAGTGAGTGGCCGCAGCGGGGCGCACCCGAGGGGATGAAACTCGTGGCAGGTTTTGAGTTTCGGGTTTCGAGTGGGTCGATTCCGGTCCATCCGGAACTTTGGGCCATGCTGAACGTTGAACGACGTTGAACGCGGAACGCGGGGAGTAGGGAGAGATTAGATGGAGACCAGGATACTCAGCGGAAAGCCCGTTGCCGACGCGATCAAGGCCGAAGTCGCCCGAGAGGCGCAATCGCTGGCCGCCCGGGGCATACAGCCCGGGCTGGCCGCCGTCCTGGTGGGAGACAATCCGGCGTCCCAAGTCTACGTGCGGAATAAGACGAAAAGCTGCCGGGAACTGGGAATGCACTCGGAGATGGTGATTCTCCCGGCGGAGACGACGACGGACGAACTCCTGTCGGTGGTCGACCGCCTAAACCGGGACAACCGGATCGACGGGATCCTGGTCCAGTTGCCCCTGCCGGACCAGATCGACGACAGGACCATTCTGGAGGCGGTCCTGCCGGAGAAGGACGTCGACGGCTTCCACCCGGTGAACGTGGGCAGGCTGGTGACGGGCGAGGCCGTTCTGGCGCCCTGCACGCCGATGGGCATCCTGGAGATGCTGCGGCGGGAGGGCGTCCCCATCAAAGGGGCGGAGGCCGTCGTGGTGGGCCGCAGCAACATCGTGGGAAAGCCGGTGGCACTGCTCCTGCTTCACGAACACGCCACCGTGACCCTGTGCCACTCCCGAACCCGCGACCTGCCCTCCGTCTGCCGACGGGCCGATATCCTGATCGCGGCGATCGGCCGTCCCGCCATGATCACCCGGGAGTACATCAAGGAGGGGGCGGTCGTGGTGGATGTGGGCATCAACCGGCTGGAGTCGGAGGACCAGGTGCGGGAGCTCTTCGGAGCGGACTCGCCCCGCCTGCGGAGTCTCGCCCAAAAGGGCTCGACCCTCGTGGGAGACGTCCATCCCCGCGATCCGGTCGGTCTGGCGGGGGCCGTCACCCCGGTTCCGGGTGGAGTTGGGCCCCTGACCATTGCCCATCTCATGAAGAACACGTTGCTCGCCTGTCGGGCCCGCCGCGGCTGAAAAAGGGTATATTGAGAAGGCGGGGGTCCGAGAGTCGGTCCTCTCGGCGTTTGCACTGTCTCGACGAGGGGATCGGGACATCGATCGAAGGAAGGGACGATGCGGAAACTGTTGATTCTGACGGCCTTCAGCCTTCTGCTCCAGACGGCGTGGGGCGCCACCCCGCCGCTCGAGCGTATCCGGGTAGCCAAGGGACCCCACTTCTCGGCCCTGAGTGCCGACGGTCGGCATCTTTTCGTGACCAGCTTCGCCGACAGCGAGATCCAGGTCATCGACATCGAACTCAACCGCCTGGTCAACACCTTCTACGGCGGCTACGA
>CAYRCA010000274.1:0-6207 GCA_964422565.1 uncultured Acidobacteriota bacterium
GTACAAAAGCGCGCCGCACTGCGCCATCGCCTCCACGATCATCACTCCGGGCATGACCGGCGCGCCGGGGAAGTGGCCCTGGAAGAACGGCTCGTTGGCGGTCACGTTCTTCAGAGCGACGATGCGCTCGTTCTCCCTGAACTCCACCACCCGGTCGATGAGAAGGAAGGGGTAGCGGTGGGGGAGGTATTCGAGGATCTCCTGAATGCTCAGCAACTCCTCTGGCTTGTCCATGGACTGGCCCCTTTCCCGGCAATGTTCTGGAGAATCGGCCACCGGCTGACCGTCACGCAGATTTAACAACAACCGCGCCCGGGGAGCAATAGCCCAACGGACGGGGGATGCCTTGGTTTCGGGTTTTGGGCTTTGGGTCTTTCGCCAAGAGAGCGCGCTTCTTCGGGCGGCATTGGCCCAAACATTGGATTCCCTTGGTTTATGGTCCGGAGGGAATTTTCAAGCCAGGATCGCACGGATTTCACCGAGCCGGGCCGCCGCGATAAGGGTCACCGCCGAGACGCGACGACTCCGGGAGGCGGGGAGGAACATCCCCCTGGGCTTGGACGGCTGCGGCCTTGCGTTGACCAGAACAGCGCTCGGACCCATCAACGACGCAAATCCAGTCTAGGGCATCGGCGCGGCACTTGGGCTCTCGGGCGGGGTCGGGGTTCCGGGCGCGCCAGGAACCGGGTATTTCTCGTCGTAGACGCGGATTATCTCTTCCGTAATATCCAGCGCCGGGGAGTAGTAGGGAAGCGAGGGCGACTCCATAAAGACCGCCCCGAAGCCGTTCTGCTGGGCGTACTCGGCGATGACGGCCTGGATCTTGTCGCTCATCTTGGTCAACAGCTCGTTGCGGCGACGGTTGATATCCAGCTCGATATCCTCCTGGCTTCGCTGCAGCCTACGTTCCTTCTCGGTGATGGTCCGCCGCATTTCGGAGGCCGTGTCGGGATTCAACATCCGAAACTGGCTGTCATACTGACGGCGCAGTTCCTCGAGCTCGTTGGTCTCCGTCTCGAGAGACCGCTGTCGCTCGTTGATGAACTCCTCCAGTGACGACAGCTCTCTTCTCCCCTCCCCGGTTCCCTGTAGAATCGCGCTCGTGTTCACGAAGGCGATCCTGGTTGTCGCCCGCTGATCCCCCTGGAGGGGAACACCCAGCAGCATCGACGCGCTCCAGCAAAAAACCACGAGTGCCGTCATTCGAAATCTCATTTTCGGACTCCCTTTGCGGCGAGCCGCCACACTCCGGATCCTGGTCGTCGTGCCCGCAGACGGGGTGATGATCCCGTCGCACCGGCCTGGCTTCGTCTCTTTACGGCGCAACGGTGCCTCCCTGGCCGGGATGCCGCTGATTGAACAGACGGATGATCTCCTGGGTCACGTCCAGAGAGGGCGAGACCCAGGCCTGGGTCTCGTCGCGCATAAAGATGACGTCGTAGGCGCCCTGCTGGGCGTATTCCTCGATGACCCTTTGAACCTTCTGGCTGATGTCATGCAGCAGGCGATCCTGGCGGTCCCTCAGGTCGTCCTGGATGTCCTCCTGGAAGCGGCGAAGCTCGATCTGCCTGAGTTCCAGGGAGCGCTCCATCTGGCTCAGAGCGTCGGGATTCAGAGTCCCCCGCCCCAGTTGATAGTCTTGCTGCAGCTCGCTCAACTCCCGGTTCTTGGTCTCAAACTCCTGTCGTTTCTCCATCATATAGCGTTCCAACCGCTCGAGCCCCTCCCTCCCTTCGTTGGTCTGGTAGAGGATTTCCTGGCTGTCGACAAAACCGATTCGGGTCCCCTGGCCCTGGACCAATCCGGACCCGCTCCAAAGCAGGGCGAGCGCCACCGCAAGAGGTCGATTCGCAATTCGCATGGACCTTCTGAGCTCCTTGAAATTCATCTCGACTAGAAATTATACCCGACTGTAAACCTCATCGGGGTGGACCGATCCCGCAGGGGGAACCGGATGCCTCCGAACACCACGTCGGTGTCCAACCGAAGAGGATTGTACGCGAAAATCAGCCGGAAGGGCTGGTTGATGACGGGCAGCAGAAACTGAACCTCCGCCCCCGTCGACATGCGCCAGATGTTGTTGGTGTCGTCCAACAGGTCGACGAACGTGCTCGGTCCGAAGAGCACCAGGTTATCCTTCCTCAGGACCGTGTTGATCCCGAAGTCGACGAAGCCGCTCACCTGAAGGGGACCGACCAGGGGGACCCGGTACTCACCGGTCGCCATGGCGTTGGTGTCCCCCCCGACCGGGATGATCCGTTCGCTGATGTTGGGCAGGCCCGTGGCCGGGTCGATGAGCGGGTTCCCCACCGAGTCGAGAAGGGGGGCCCGGGTGAAGGCCCAGGGGCTGACCGACCGCAGGTCGAAGCCCCGAAGCGAGAACTCGCCTCCCGAAAAGATGCGTTCGAAGAAGGGCGCCGTCATCGCCTCCCCCGACGGAAGGTTGCCATAGGGAATGATGTGCATGAGCTGCAGCCGGAAAGCGAAGGTGTTCCGCCCGCCGCTCATGAACCTGTCGGGGCGAAAGAACTGATACTCGACGAAGGGACGGATCAGGTTGAAGGTGCCGCCCAGCGGTCCCCCGGCGATGGGAACCTCCACCGACAACTGAGAACCGTCGGTGGCCGTAAAGTACGAGTTCTTCGTGTTGTAGATGTAGGTGGGAGTGATCTCGCTGCGGATGATTCCCCGGCGAGCATCGTCGATACTTCCGCCGGGAGTGAACCCAATGAGCTGATTGAAGGCGAAATCCCCGAAGATATCGTCGACGTCGTCGATTCTGATGTTCTGCAGCGAGTAGCGCAGGCCTCCCCGGGTCCAGCGTCCCAGCGGATAGCTGCCCGAAACCGTGAAGCCGGTGGTCTTGCGGGTGTAGAGGGCGATGTTCTGGTCGGGTGAAATCAGTCCGAAAAAGGCCGTGAAAGTGTCGAAGCGGAAGCGCTGGTTGAAGACCGAAAGCCCCAGGGAAATTCGGGTGTCCAGAAAGTAGGGCTGGGTATAGGAAACCATGTAGTTCGAGGTCCGGGTTCCGGTCAGCAGCTGAACGTCGATCCGCTCGCCCCGACCCCGGAAGTTGTTGGTCGCGTAATTGATGCCGAAAAAGCTCCCGCTAAATCCGCTGACCCCACCCGTCAGGCCGATGGACTGCTGGCTGCGCTCCTTGACCCGAACCAGGACGTCCACCTCCGACTCCTCCGGGCGCTTGATGACCTCGTAGTCCTTCTCTTCGATGGGCTCGAAAAACCCGAGCTGGTTCAGACGGCGGATCGAAATGTCGAGAAGCTGGCCGTTGAACTCCATTTGCTCTTCCAGGAGAAACTCCCGCCTCAACACCCGGTCCCGGGTCTTGGTATTGCCCGCGAAGTTGATCTGATCGACGAGATAGCGCCTTCCCTCGGTGACGTTGATCGTGATGTCGACCTTCAGATTCTGCATGTCGGGGTCGATTTCCGGCCGAGCATCCATGTCCAGAAACCCGAGAGTGGAATAGAGTTCCTTCAGGTTTTCGGTGGCTTCCCTCAGTCGAGTGTAGTTGACGATGTCCCCTTCGATCAGGTTGAAACCGCGCTCGATGACCTCCTGGTTGAAGGTTTCGACCCCCACCACCTCGAACTTTCCGATGCGGAACTGCTCCCCCTCCTCGATCGGAACGGTGATGTAGTACTGCTGTTTCGTCTTGCGGAAGCCGAGCAGCAAACCTCTCGGCGCCTCGACGATCCGGATGTCCGGCTCTCCCGCCCGGGCCATCATATAGCCCTTCTCCCGGTACGTGGCCAACAGGTTGACCTGGATGTCGTACTCGAGCTTGTCGGGAATAAATTTATCGTGTCCCTTGAACAGCACGATGGGACCGCGCACCTTGTTCAACTCCAGGGCGTCACGCAGCTCGCCGTCGCTCAGTACGGTGTTCCCCTCGAAGGAGATGTCGCCGATTCGGACCTTCGGACCCTCGTCGATTCGAAAGACCAGCCTCACGGCCGAGGCGGTGATCGGCTCCACATCGATGTCCACCGTCCCCAGCGGCCGGCCGTTCAGATCGAGGAGCAGGCGAATGGCCTTGCGGGCCCGGGGCAGCCGCGCCTCGTCGAAGGGGCTGTCCATGGTCATTCCAACCCGCAGATCGCGGAACTTCTCGAGGACGTCCGACTCCTTGAACGACTTCATCCCCTCATACTCCATCCGCCGCACGAGGGGCCGTTCGGTGACCTCGAAGAGGACGATGTAGCCGGTCTCGCCCTCCTCCACGAGGACTCGAGCGTCGCTGAAGAAGTTGGTGTTCAGGAGGCTCCGATAGTCCCGCAGGATCTGCTGCTCGTTGTAGGGATCGTTCTCGTTGGACTGAACGTAGTAGAGAATCGTGCTTTCGGGGATGCGACGATTCCCGATGATTCGAATGTCCTCGATCCGCTGCGGCGTTTCCTGGGCCCACGCGATCGCCTCGGGGCCGAACAGGGCGAAGCCCAAAGCCACGACCAGCCAGCGGCCAATCGACGCCGTCGGTTTCCTCATTTCGTTCATTGCTCTTGCCTCAACCTTCCCCCTGAAGCGGTCTCCCTGGTTGCGGATTCGGCAAATCCCCGGCCCATCGCCCCCTTTGACGACAAGACTCCCCTCGGAAGGCGGAGTGGCGGAGTGAACCGGGGAAGACGAGTGCCTGCGCTGAACGGCTGAAGACTCTCAGGCCAAATCGTACGAGAACAGAGCTCCTTCCACCTGTGAGCCATCATTCTTATAATACAGCGCGTCCTCTTTCCAATAGACGGTCAGTGTTTCGTTATCTTTCAATTTCCCCTGAATGATGAGCTCGGATATGGGATCCTCAATGTACTTCTGGATTGCCCTCCGGAGGGGGCGGGCGCCATAGGAGCGATCCCGGCAGGTCACGTCGATGATCCACTTCTTGGCGTCCTCGTTCAGTTGAATCCGGATGCGTTTCGATTCCAGGTTCTCGTTCACCTGCCGCAGGAGCAGTTCAACGATCTCCCGCAGGTCGGCCTCCGACAGGGAGTCGAAGATGATCGTCTCGTCCAGACGGTTCAGGAACTCGGGATTAAAGAGCCGCCTGACCTCGCCAAGGATGGCATCGTGGGCCTGCGTCTTCGAATGATCGACGTCGGCGGCGAACCCCATCTTCATCTTGTTTACCAGATGTCGGGCGCCGATGTTCGAGGTCATGATGATGATGGTGTTCTTGAAGTCGATCGTATTCCCGTGCGAGTCGGTCAATTGTCCGTCCTCGAACACCTGCAGCAGCAGGTTGTAGAGGTCCTGGTGGGCCTTTTCGATCTCATCGAGCAGAATCACGGAGTAGGGGTTGCGGCGAATCTTCTCCGTCAGCTGTCCCCCCTCCTCGTGCCCCACATATCCGGGGGGGGAACCGATAAGCTTGGAGACGGAGTGCTTCTCCATGTACTCGGACATGTCGAAGCGGGCCAGCGCCTTTTCGCTCCCAAACAGAAACTCGGCCAGCGACTTGGCCAGTTCCGTCTTGCCGACCCCGGTCGGTCCCAGGAAAAGAAACGAGCCCACCGGCCGATTCGGGCTCTTCATGCCCGCCCGACTGCGCCGAATGGCTCGGGCGAGGGCGGAAACCGCTTTGTTCTGGCTCACCACGCGCCGATGCAGATGCTCCTCCATGGAGACCAGCTTCTGCAACTCCTCCTCCTGGAGGGACTCCACCGGAATACCCGTCCAGCGCGAGATGACCTGCTCGATGTGCTTCTTCTCGACGGCCGGGGCGCCCTTCTTGCGGAGCCTCAAGTCCTCCCTCTTCAGCTCGAGGCTCTCCCGCTCGAGCTGCTCCCGCTCCTTGAGCTTCGCGGCCTTCTCGAAGGCCTTGGCGGAAGTCGCGTCGTGCATCTCCCGAACGATCACCTTGATCCGGTTCTGGACCTCGGCGACCTCCTTCGGCACGGACGTGTTGTCGAGCTTGACCCGGGCGCCCGCCTCATCCAGGACGTCGATCGCCTTGTCGGGCAGAAAACGATCCGGGATGTACCGGCTCGACTGGTATACCGAGGCCAACACCGCCTCATCCGTATAACTGACCTGGTGGAAACTCTCGTAGCGCTCCCGGATGCCGCGGATGATCTCGATGGCCTCCTCTTCCGTCGGGGGCTGCACCCTGATCGTCTGGAAGCGACGTTCCAGGGCCCGATCCCTCTCGATGGACCGGCGATACTCGTAGGGTGTGGTCGCTCCGACACA
>CAYRCA010000275.1:0-6204 GCA_964422565.1 uncultured Acidobacteriota bacterium
CTCGACGAAGGCGACATTTAACGCGCGGGCCGGTGCAAGCCCGGGTTGGCGTTGGTTGACCCGCTCGAGCCAATGCGCGGGTGGTTCAATTGGGAAATGGGGCGCATTGTAGGCGAGGAAGAGAAAAAAAGGTTGGGCCGGTTGACGCGCGCGATCGCGGAGATAGTCCACAGCCCAATCCGAGAAGAGATCCGTGGCGTGGCCGTCGGGTTCGATGATCTCGGCATTGCGTCGCATGTAATTGCGGCCGTGACGAAGGTGGGTGGTGTAGCTGTCCATCATGTCGCCGAGAAAGCCGTGGAGGAAATCAAAACCGCGCTCGTTCGGGGTGTTGGGCGATTCGAGGCCCAGATGCCATTTGCCGATGATGGCGATGTGGTATCCAGCCTTTCGCAATTCGTCCGCCAGCGTGGGCACTGCGGGGTCGAAATAGCCCCAGGAGTTCTCCGGATGGGTGCGGATGACGCCCGGCACGCCCACTCGGTCCGGATAACGTCCCGTGAGCAGGGCCGCCCGCGAGGGGGAGCAGACGGTGGAGTTGGCCCGCATCGTGGTGAAAAGCATTCCCTCCGTCGCGATGCGGTCGATTGTCGGCGTCTTCACGTCCGAATCGCCATAGGTGGAGACGTCGCCGTAGCCGTGGTCGTCGGTCAGGATGATAACGATGTTGGGTCGGGCGGCGAGTTCCGGAGGGCTTGCCGCGCGCGGCATCGAGACCGGAATTGCGAGAAGCGGCAACAATGCGATCCGGCGCACGAACAACATGGCACCTCAGGATAACCACATCCTGCACCCGAGAAAAGCGTCCCGCCGCCGGGATCAGGGACGAGGCGCGTAGGTGACCTCGAACTCGGCCTCGCACCCCTGGGTGACCCAGATCTCCTCCAGGTTGAAGCCGTACGTGGCGCCGTCCTCGCATGGGGCTCGCGACTTCGTCCTTCGCAGAGTCAGGCCGGTAATCACTCCGCCCACACCGCACTCATTCAGTCGGTAGTTCTTGCTGGCGCAGGTCACCCGCTTTCTCTTCGGCCCGCTTCCGGAGTAGTTCCAGTCCGGCTTGAAGACCAGCGGGTCGACGCGGAAGGTGACCTCGAATTCTCCCTCGCACCCTTTGTCGACCCAGACGAGGTCCTTCCGATACCCGAAGGAGTCGGAGGAGACACAGGGCGCTCTGGACCGGGTTTGTTTCAGCCGGGCGTCGATGATGCTTCCGGGGACGTAACAGACATTCCGGCGATAGTTGTCGCTCTTGCATCGGAAGCTGACCCGCTCCACCTCTTTGAAGGGGGGAGGCGCAACGGCGGGGGAGCTTGTCCAATCCGTCCGAGGCGGCCGATAGGTCACTTCGAAATCCGCCTGACAGCCCTTGTCGACCCAGACGAAGTCCTCGTGAAATCCAAAGGAGACTCCCCGCTCGCAGACCGCCGCCGAGCGTTGTCTCTTGAGTCGAATGGCCGTCACCGGCCCTTCGACAACACAGATGTTTCGCCCGTGGTCTCGGCTTTGACAACGAAGATCGGTGACCCGCATCTCGGCACCGCCGAGCCGTTCCCACCAGGGCCGGTCCCCCGGCGCGTTCGGGCCGCCGCCGAGTTCCCGCCGGAAAGTGACTTCGAACCTTCCCGCGCAGCCCTTGGCAACCCACATGTGACGGCCCTCGAAGCCGAAGGATTCGCCGGCCACGCAGGGGGCGTTCGACCTTCGCCGATCGAGTCGGACGTCGGTGACCGTCCCGTCGACCTCGCAGATACTCCTGGCGTAACTTTCGCTTCGGCACTCCAGGAATGTCCGGTCGAGGATCCCTTCGGCGGGAACCGTCCCCCAGCCGGGACCGGACGCGCCCTCGTCCTGGTAGGCGACCTCGAATTCGCCGGCGCAGCCCTTGTCCACCCACATTGCCGTTCCGCTGAAACCGTAGGACGTGCCTTCAAGACAGGGCGAGTTGGACTTCCTTTTCAGAAGCCTGACCTTCTCGACGGGACCGCCCACCGGGCAGCTTGCCGTGCCGTAGTTCTCACTCTTGCACTCGAGCTTGACGGTTCTGACTTGACTCGCCCAGAGGAGGCCAAGGTCAGCCGGGGCCGAGAGCAGGAGGAGCGGAATAAACTTGCGCATCGCAGGGTTTCCTCTCGTTGAGGACCCCGGGCCCGAGTTGCGCCGTCGGCCGGGCGAAGCTCGATTCCGGGACCTTGACGGACTGTAGCACGACCGCTCGGATCCGCGGAACCGAGCGCTCCATTAGCCAGGGAGGCCAATCCGGCCCATGAGGTCCGAGTACCGCGGATCCGAGCGAAAACCGTCGAAATACATCGACTGCAGTTCGTGAATGCGGGCCGCGCGCGTTTGATAGGCCCGCTCCAACCAGTCGAACGTGGAATCCGCGTCACCCAGTCCGGCATGGACTACGGCGAAGTCGACCGGTGAGACATATCTCTGTTGGGACAGCGTAGTCAACTCATCCAAGAGTTGCCGAGCTTTCGCGACTTCTCCCGCGAGCCCATAAACGTGGCCCAGCAGTCCGCGAAAAACCGGGCCGTCGCTCATGGCGACGCCCTGGCTCAAAGACGCTATGGAGTTCGAAAAGTCGCCGACGCCCGCGTAAGACATCCCCTGCCACCAAAGCGCGTTGAGGAAATGGGGGTCGAGTTCGAGCGCTTGGAGGCTCGTTCGAATCGCCTCGTCGTAGCGGCGGGCGCGAAACTGCAGCATGGAGCGGCTGTTGTAGCTTATGGGTGAGACCGGATCCAAGGCGAGCGCTCGGTCCGACTGTTCGAGGGCCTCGTCGTGCCTTCCCATACGGGAAAGACACTCGGCGTACCAGAGTCGAGTCAGTAAATGGCTCGGACTCAATTCCAGGGCCCGTTGGTATTCCACCTCGGCAGCCGCGAGATCCCAGTCGTACCCCTTCTTGACATCCGCCAGAGCGTTGTGGGCCGGCGCGTTCAATTCATCCAGTTCAAGGGCCCTGAGGGCGGCGGTTCGCGCCTCCGGGAACCCGTCGGCGGAAGGCCGAATCCCGAAGATGCAGGCCCAAATCAACGCCTGGGCGAGGCCGGCGTGCGCCTCTCCATACAAGGGGTCTCGGCGAATGGCCTTATTGAAGTAGTTGATACTTGTCGATGTACTCGGCATACCACGATGCAAAAAGTAGTTTCCCCGGAGGAAAGCTTCGTAGGCCTCGGGGCTGACAATGCGCCCGGATCCAAACCGGCGCTGCTCTTGGGGCGTAACGTTGATCCGGATCTCCGTCGCCACCGAACGAGCTACCTCGCTCTGCACCGCCAGGATCTCGGCCAGATCGCGTTCGTACCGTCCCGACCAGAGATGCCGATCGTCCCGCGCTCGGACCAGTTGCACGTTAATCCTCACGGTACGGCCGGAATGCGCGACCGATCCTTCCACGATCGCGTCGACGTTCAACTCCCGGGCAATCTCCGGCAGCGACTTGCGGACGCCCCCTTTGTAGCGCATGACCGAGGTCCGGGAGATCACCCGCAGGGAGGAGATTCCGGCAATGGCGGCGATCAGCTCATCCGTGACGCCATCGGAGAAGTACTCCTGTTCGGCGTCGCCCGACAGGTTTTCGAGAGGCAACACCGCAATCGACTCGATCCGGCCACCGGATGTATTCAGGTGCCGATACCCGAGGACGATGAACGGCACTGCGGCCAGTCCGCCGGCGATCCCCAGGAGGCCGCGTCGGGGAATCAGGCGAACAGCACGCCCGGGATCGACCGGCGGCGAGAGTGTGGGTTCGGTCGGGGCGGTTTCCACCGGCCCCAGAAAACGGTATCCCCTCTGAGGCAGTGTCTCTATGAACCGGGGATTGTCGGCGTCGTCGCCGAGAGCCTCGCGCAGCCGGTTGATCGCCTTGTTGAGCCCACGATCGAAGTCGACCACGGTGTCCGGCCAAAGCCGCCGCTGCAGTTCTTCGCGCGTCACAACCTGACCCGGACGTTCGAGTAGCGCCGCCAAGACCTGAAAAGGCTGCTCTTGCAGCCTGATTTTCAGGCCCTTCCTGAACAGTTCTCCGGCGGCAAGGTCCGCCTCGAACACTCCAAAGCGGACGAACGGACTCTCGACATCCATGGGCGGGGTCCTCCAGCGATGGCCTATCTTACCATCGTCGCGTCCGGCCCAGGGCATCGAAAGCCACATTTTGTTGAAAACAAGTGTCTTACACGGGAACAAAGCGGACACACAAAGAGGACACGCCCGCCATTGAGAAGGCTGGGGCATTGGGGCTACCTTTTGGCTCGGGCCGATGGGCGGCCCGGAGTGGTCGCAGGACCATTAAGAAATGGAAAAACTAAGGAGAAGCACAATGGAACGCGGATTTCCGAAAGTATTGGGTGGGTTTCGTCGCTTGGCGGCGGCCGCCGTCCTGACCGTCGCACTCTTCGCGGCGCCGGGAAGTATGGGAATGGCGCAGTCGAAGATGTCCGGCGCCGACAGCGGGCTCGGGGGTGTCTGGCTTGTGGAGGTTACTCTGCGAAACTGCGAGACCGGGGCCCCGCTCGGCCCCTCGTTCGCCTCGCTGGTCACGTTTCATCGCGGGGGGACCATCACCGAGAGCGCGGGCAGTCTGAGTTTCGCGCCGGGTCAGCGCAGCCCGGGACACGGCGTCTGGGACTTCATTGGAGGACGCACCTACAGTCAGGACATGATCGCGCTGATTCTCTTTGACACTCCGCCGAATTTCCCGGGTCCCGGGTTTGACGCAAGCCTGCCGGTTTCGCCGGGCTTCTTCGCCGGGTGGCAGACCATCAGTCAGACGGTGGAACTCAGCGGCGCCGATCATTTCACGTCGACCGGAAGCAACGCCTTTTGGACATCCGACGGCACCCCTTACAGAACGGGATGCTCCACCGCCGTCGGCCAGCGGTTCGAGTAGCGCCGAAGCGAGTTCGGATGGACCCGGCCGTGAGTGACGGGAGAGGGTGCCGGCGCTCCGGCCGGGGTTGGCGGGTACAATGGAAGGCGGAGGAAGCGTCGGTACGAAGGGTCGGAAGTCGGGTTTGTCGCCGGCGGCGCGAGAAGTGGTTCGCTGGGCGCCGATCCCGCGAAGTGGACCCTTGAGGAAGTCCATGCCCAAGCCGCTCGTCGAGGTCCCGAAGGAGCTACTTTGGGATTATGAGGAGCCTCCGGAGGATCTGCTCTGGAGACTGCGGCGAATCGCCGAGTTTTTTCCGCGCTATGGGCTGACGCGGGAGACGTTGGATCTGCTTTTCACGTACCGTCACGAATTGCGGGTCGAACCGGGAAAGGTGAGGTTGATCGAGGAGTACCATCGCGCCTGGGAGACGAAGGGGTGAAGGAGATCCCCCGGGACGACATTCTTGGAGAGGCGCAGAGGCGTTTTCTGGACGCGTTCCGAGGCTCGCCCTTGGCTTCGCGGTTCTACCTGACCGGTGGAACCGCCTTGGCGGCTTTTTACCTGCGCCATCGGTACTCCGAAGATTTGGATTTCTTTTGTCCCGAGGACTTTCGGGTTGAGGAAATCCTGGGCTGGCTGAGATCTCTTCCCGAATCTCCAGAGATCCAGTACGAGCGAAAATACGACCGGCGGCTCTTCCTGCTGACCCCAGCCGAAGGCGACGCACTCAAGGTCGAATTTACCAGGTACCCCTTTCCGAGCATTGAACCGGTTAGAACGGTGGAGGGGCTCAGAGTGGACAGTTTGCCGGATATTCTCGCCAACAAGATGGTGGCGATCACCGATCGACACGACCCCAAAGACTTCGTGGATCTTTACTGGGCGTTCGTTCGGCACCCGGAACTGAAACCGCTGGACGTCGTGGCTGCGGCGGAACCGAAGTTCGGCATCTCGGGAATTCGACACATCGTGCAGAGGCGCTTTCTCGAAAGCGTGCCTTCGCCGAAGGGGCTGAGAATGCGCGATACATTCGACCCCGAGGCGATGACCCATTTCTTCCGGGAACTTGCCAAGAGCTGGATTGAATCCGAGCGCACATGAGGCCGATCACTCCGGCGCCGCCGCCCGGGCTGTCCGATTTCTGGCTGGTTTTCGACCGTCCCGTCGACGCGGCCCGTCGGGCCAGGAAAACCGAGCGTCGGGTGGTTGGGCGAACGCAAGCCCGGGGGGGGAGAACGTCGTTAACCAAGGGCCCGGCGGATGGCGGCGACGCCGTCGGACCCCTCTCCGCGTCGCAGTACCTCCATCATCTTCGGATAGGGTCTGAT
>CAYRCA010000276.1:0-6183 GCA_964422565.1 uncultured Acidobacteriota bacterium
TAGGCCCTCGCGTCCGGGTCGTGGCGATCCTGGGCGATCCGCAGCGCCCTCTCGAGGTTGGGGGGCGAGATGTCGCACACCGCGGAGATCCGGATGTGACTGGGTGGGGCGTTCTCCAGGAGAACCCCTCCCTGGCCGCCCACTCCGATGATCCCGGCTCGCACCGGAGTCATAGAGGTGGCCTTCCAGATCAAAGCGCCCGCCACGGGCGTCGCCGCCACCGCCTTGATGAAGTTCCTGCGACCTATTTCCCTCTTTTCCTCGGTGAGATTCATCGCCCAGCCCTCCAGTGACGAACCAATATATCTAATCCTAGCATATGTCCGGTCGGAAAGGACGCTACAACGAGCAAGGCCAGCAACTCAATCAGGTTCTTGTCCACATACAGCTCGGTTCCCTGCGTGGTGGCCACCACAAAACCGGTGTAGTCGAGCGGCGGAACCGCGAGGTAGATCAGAAGCAGCAGAAACGCGCCCCCCACGGCGGCCAGACGGGTGAAGAGGCCGAGCATCAGACAGAGCCCCACGATCGTGAGGCCCCACATCATGCTCAAGTCGGCCAACGTCAGCATCCAGGGCGTCTCGGCGATCCTCGCGAAGGGCCCCCAGCTTACACGCAGATAACCCTCCGAGCTCCAGTAGGGCCAGATGATTTTCCCGAACCCCTGATAGAAGAAATGCCAGCCTAGGGCGAAGCGCAGCACGAGCAGCGTGGTTTTCTGCCATCCGGTCAGCAACGTCGTGTTGGAACTCAATGGGCCACCTCCGTTAGTCGAGCGCCACCCGTTCAATGCAACGGTCGAGGGTGCCGAAACGCAGCATCTCCAAGGGTTTGTCCTCGGACGTCGAGGACGGGGGGTCGGGAGTCGGGATGAGCACGGCGCCCACGCCCGGATAACGCCTGCACAGGGACTCGACCTCGTCGGGGCTCATGGCGAAAAAGGCGGTCGACAGGGCGTCCGCCAGAGTCGCCTCCCGGGCCAGCACGGTTACGCTGAGGTAGCGCATGGCCGGTTGGCCGTCGCGCGGATCGAGGATGTGGCCGTACCGCTGTCCGCCGATCTCGAAGTACTGCTCTCCAATCCCCGAAGTCCCCATCCCCAGATCCCTCAATCTCAGAAAAAGGCAATCCGCCCCTCTTCTCGCCGGATGCCGGACGCTGATCCGCCAGCCCGAATCATCGGAGGCGGGGTCCCCCCAAGCCAGAAAACTGCTGTTGCCGGCATGGATGAGCGCCTCCTCCAGACCGGCATTCTGCAAGATCCCGGCCGCCCGATCAAGTGCGAATCCCTTCCCGAGGCTTCCGAGGTTGATTTCCAGGCCCGGCTTGCGGAAGCGCACCGACCGGGTGTCGGGGTCGCATTCGACATGCTGGGCGCCCGAACGATCCAGCGCCCGCCGTATATCCTCCGAGGCCGGAACCCTCCCCAGGCGCCGGTGGAAACCCCAGCAACGCCACAGCGCGCCAGCCGCCACGTCGAAGGCCCCACCCGTTTCCCGCCACAGATCGCAGCCGCGCCGCAACAGATCGAACAGTTCCGCCTCCACGACAACCGGCCGCTCGAAGGCTTCCCGGTTTATTTGGGAGACTTGGCTCGTCGGCTTGAAGAAGGTCATCAGCTCCTCGAGTCGCCGGATCTCGTCCAAAGCCAGTTGGGCATGCTTGACCAAGCGCCGGCGGCGGGTGGGCATGAGGATCTCGAAACGGGTCCCCATGGCGGGCCGCCCCAGCCGAAGCACCTCGAAGTCCCGCGGAGGCGGGGAGGTTCGACCCAGCCGAAACAGGTCTCTTCGACTCTTCCTCCGCTCCATGGGGATAACATCTCAGAAGATCCGCTCGAATGCCAATTTTGGGCCGGGTAGTCGGGGTGGGGGCGGCATTCCGGGTTCTTAAGTAAGGTACGGGGCGCACGGGGCTGTTGGGCTTTCGCTCGGCCGCCGAGAATCGGACGGGTCGGACACGTCCGACAAAGTCTAACTCTAACGGCACGCCCCAAACCCAGCCCCCCAGAACCCAGCCCCCAGTCCCGGGGACCCAGCCCCCCTCGGAGTTAGACACCCGCCGGCCGATTTCGTAAGATCTCGACCATGATCTACCTGGGTGTCGACTGTGGAACCCAAAGTCTGAAGGTGCTCGCCTGGGACCCGGAAAGGGGCGCGGCCGCGTCCGTCGCCCGAAGCTACGGGCTGATCGAGGGCCTGCCCCCGGGACACAAGGAGCAGCATCCCTCTGAGTGGATTCGCGCTCTCGAGGCCTGTCTGGACGAGCTGCGGACGCAAGTCCCGCTGGGGGAGGTCCGGGCCATCGGCGTCTCCGGACAGCAGCACGGCCTCGTCGTCCTCGACGCGGCCGACGAGGTCGTTCGTCCCGCGAAGCTCTGGAACGACACCAGCACCCAGTCCCAGTGCGACGAGATCGTCGCCGGCACGGGCGGCGCCGACGCCTACCGGGCCGAAATCGGCAACAGCCTTCCTCCGGGTTTCACGGCCTCCAAGGTTCTCTGGATCAAGAGGAACGAGCCGGAGAACTACACCCGGATCCGGACCTTTTTCCTCCCCCACGACTACCTCAACTTCCACCTGACGGGAGAGAAGACGGCCGAGCCCGGGGACGCGTCGGGCACCGGCTACTTCAGAGTCCGGGGAAGAGTCTGGTCCCGGACGGTCCTGGCGGCGATGGATCCCGACCGCGACCTGGGCGAGTGTCTTCCGCGGCTGATTCGGTCGGATGAAACCGCCGGCGTGCTCCGCCGGTCTCTGGCCGAGCGATGGGGCTTCTCCGCCGGGGTCAAGATCAGCTCGGGGGGAGGGGACAACATGATGGGGGCCATCGGATCCGGCAACGTCCAACCAGGGCTGGTGACGGTGAGCCTGGGCACCTCGGGCACCCTCTACGGCTACAGCGCGACGCCCGTGGTCGATCCCGGCGGCGAAATCGCGGCGTTCTGCGACAGCACCGGCGGCTGGCTCCCCCTCGGCTGCACCATGAACGTCACCGTGGCCACCGAGATGGTCCGTCGCCAGCTGATGGGGCTGGATCACGCGGGATTCGCCGAGGCGGCGGCCTCCGTTGCGCCGGGGTCCGACGGGCTGGTACTGATCCCCTATCTGGAGGGGGAGCGGATGCCGCCGGTTCCCGAGGGCACGGGGGTTCTCCTCGGACTGCGCCCCGCGACCGCCGACCCGGCCCACTTCGCCAGAGCCTCCATGGAGGGCGTGACCCTGGGTCTGCGCTACGGTCTGGAACGGATGAGGTCGCTGGGAATCGAGACGAGTGAGCTGAGACTGATCGGCGGGGGCGCCAGGAGTCCTCTCTGGAGACAGATGGTGGCGGACATCTTCAACCTGCCCCTGGTGTGTCCCGAGAGCGAGGAGGGCCCGGCGCTGGGGGCGGCCCTTCAGGCTCTGTGGGCGGACGCGGGGGGTGGCGTGCGGGACCTGGTCGCCGGTCAAGTTCGGTTGAACGAGAGCTCGCGGCACGAGCCCGCCGCCCCCGAGGTCGAGGCCTACCACCGCTTGTACCGGCTCTACGAGGAATGCAGCCGGGCTCTGATCGCCGGACCCGTTTTCACAACCCATCGCCGCTTCATCGACTCCGCCGGCCGCTGACGAGGCGAGGTCCCCTCGGCAGTCAATCTCCAGGTCGCGGATCACGGCGAAGGGGTGAATTGGTTTGGAGCCCGAGGCGCGGCGGAGACCCTCTCGGTGAAATCCGGTGCAATCCGGGGCTTGGGGATTCAGCCCACCTTCCCCCGGCCGGCCCCCCGCGGGGCCTCCGGCCGGCTTTACAGGACCCACCCAAGGCGGTACCTTGAAGGTATCGTGAGGAGAATCGGTATCTTCATCGCCGTCCTCGGCCTGGCCGCCGCCACCCCGCAGGCCAAGGACTTCTGGGAGAGGCCCCACAGCGGCTGGAAACACGGCGAAGTGCTCAAGATGCTGGAGGACTCCCCTTGGTCGGGAAAGGTGGTTCTCACCGATCAGAGAGGCGGGCGCGGGACCACCAACGTGGCCGGCGAGAGGGAGCTGTACCACTCCTATACCGTGCGCCTCTTCACCGCTCTTCCCGTCCGGCAGGCCTATGTCCGCATGTTCCAGCTGATGAACCAGTACGACGAGATGTCCCGGCGGGACAAGGCGGAGTTCGACGAGAACTTCGCTTTCGCGCTGCGTGATTTTCCGGAGGAGGTGATCGTCAACCTCGACTTCGAGACCAACGACCGTCAGACCGCCATGGAGGTGGACCGCCGACTGAAGCAGAGTACGGCCGCGCAGTTGAAGCAGAGCGCCTACCTGATCAGCGATCGTCTCGGCCGGGTCGAACTCCTCAACTACTTTCCCCCCGCCCCGGATGGAACCGGCGCCAAGTTCGTCTACCCGCGGATGGTCGACGGGCAGCCGGTCGTCAGTCGGGAGGACAGGGAGGTCAAGTTCGAGCTCTGGGTTCCCGGCACGGGGCACAAGGTCTACCAAGTCTGGCGAGTCGCCAACCTGATGTTGAACGGCGAGCCGGCCTTCTGAGGCGGCTCCGGTTTCGCCGCTTCCAGCCACAAGTCCCGGGCCCCATATGAAGTGATGCGCGATTCCGGCTGGTTCCGGATCCTGCCTTGGTTGGTGTGCGGCGGGGGGCAAGCAGGCTTCTACTCCTCGAAGCGGAGATAGAACGGCTCGCCGTGGACGCGGTTCGAGGCCCGCAGGGCGGACAGGGCGTCCCCCACGACTCCGAAGGGCAGGGGTTCGACGGTGACGATGTCGGGAATGAAGGTCTCCCCGTCCACCTCGGTCCGGAATCGGCGTCGCTGGACCGAATCCTCGATGTTGAAGCCGTGCTCGCCCAGAATACGGGAAGCCTCGGCGATGCTTCCGGGCAGGTGCTTCAGATTCATGCGGACGTAGCCCCGCCGGCGAAGGTCGCGGACATCGGAGAGGGGAATCCGCCGGTCGAGGGAGGGCAGCCGATCGACGATCCCCCGTCGGATATTGCCGGCCACGCGCAGAATGTCGGAGAGCACCGCGCTGGTTGTGGCGGCCCGCCCCGCTCCCCGGCCGAGGTAGAGCTGGGGGCCGCAGAGCTCCCCCTCGAGGTAGACGGCGTTCGTCTCTTCCCTCACGGCCGCCAGAGGATGATCGCGTCGGATCAGCGCCGGATAGACATGGAGGTCGAGGGCGACTGATTCACGATCGAGGCGGGCGGTGGCCAGCGATCGGACCACGTAGCCGTCCTCGCCATCTCCCAGCCCGTGCCGGGCGGCGAAGTCCAGGTCAACCGGCGTGACACCGGTGATCCCCTCGCAGTGAATCGCGTCGGGATCGACCGCCGTGTTGAAGGCCAGCGCCGCCAGGATCGCCAGCTTGTCGCGGGCATCGAGGCCGCCCGTGTCCAGATGGTGCGCCGCCTCGGCGAATCCCTTTTCCCGGGCCGATCGAAGAGCCCCCTCGAAGTCCATGCCCTCCTCCATCCGCGTGAGGATGTAGTTGGAGGTCCCGTTCAGGATGCCCGTGATCCGCAGGACGCGTTCGCCCTCGAAGCCGCGGAGCACGCGGATGATGGGAATGGAACCGGCGACGGAGGCCTCGAAGGCCAGATCCACGGCCCGCTCTCGAGCCAACCGGCCCAAGTCGGACAAGTGGCGCGAAAGGACCATCTTGTTCGCCGTAACGACGCTCTTGCCCGCCTCGAGGGCCTTCCGGATGAGATCCAAAGCGGGACGTTCGCCGCCCATCAACTCCACGACGAGATCGATCTCCGGATCGGTCACCACCTCCGAGGCGTCGCCGGTGACGTTGGGGAATCGCACCTCGCGAGGTTTTCCGGGGTCGGCCACGGCCACCTTTCGGAGTTCGAGGTCGTCCCGCCGTTCGGCTCGCCGCAGCAGAGACTCCACGACGCCCGTTCCCACCGTCCCGAATCCAAGCAACCCCACCCTTATCGTTCGATCTGCGCTCATGAGATGTAGTTCCTCCTGAGCGAAAGAGAATACCGCAAAAACGTTGCCCCCGGCTTCGGCGGTGTCACGGAGGAGGCGCCCCTCCCCGGCCCCGTCCCCGGCGGGACCCGGCGTCGACAGGCGGGGATGCCTGTCGCCCTCTCTCCCGAAGACCGAGCGAGGGCGGCCCCGGACCCGGGGCGCCGATTCGTGCTACCCTCTGTCGAAAACGTTGAGTCTTGCGGGAAAGGGCCGTT